>NZ_JBJTDY010000183.1:0-9404 GCF_046092605.1 Rhabdaerophilum sp.
CGGTCGCAAGGCCCGGCCGGGAGCGGAAAGCCGCCTGCCCTCAACGACTTGGCGAGCAACCCGGACTCAAGCCCGGAAACCGGTGCAAGACCGCCTCAAGCACCGGAATCATCCCCGGAGGAGGATGATTCAGCCTCTGAACTCGCAGAATCACCCTCTGAGGAAGATGACACCAACCCCTTCCTCACACATGCTTTTCTGCGCGCGCTGGAGCAATCCGGCTCGGTGGGTGGAAGAACCGGCTGGACGCCGCTTCACCTGCTGGCCCGTGATGAACAGGGCCGCGCGATCGGCGCCGTC
This sequence comes from Rhabdaerophilum sp., assembly GCF_046092605.1. Classification (NCBI taxonomy): domain Bacteria; kingdom Pseudomonadati; phylum Pseudomonadota; class Alphaproteobacteria; order Hyphomicrobiales; family Rhabdaerophilaceae; genus Rhabdaerophilum; species Rhabdaerophilum sp. Next base: position 301 of record NZ_JBJTDY010000183.1, read on the forward strand.
CCGGCCTATGCCAAGAGCCATTCGCGCGGCGAATATGTGTTCGATCATGCCTTCGCCGAGGCCTATCACCGGGCGGGCGAGCGCTATTATCCGAAGCTGCAGGTCTGCGTGCCCTTCACCCCCGCCACGGGGCGCCGGCTGCTCGTGCCGGCGGGGCCGGAGGCAGGGGCGATCCGCGCCGGACTCGTGGCGGGGCTGGAGGGCCTGCGCCAGCGCATCGATGCTTCCAGCCTGCACGCGACCTTCCTCACGCATCGCGACCGCGACACCTTCCTCGGCCAGGGTTTTCTCGAACGGATTGACCAGCAATTCCATTTCGAAGCGGCCGGCTATCGCGATTTCCAGGATTTTCTCGAAAATCTCGCCTCGCGCAAACGCAAGGTCCTCAAGCGCGAGCGGCGGGACGCGCTCGCCAATGGCATCGCAGTCGAATGGCTCACGGGCAGCGACCTCCGGGAAGCCCATTGGGATGCGTTCTTCGACTTCTACATGGAGACCGGCAGTCGCAAATGGGGCACGCCCTATCTCACGCGGGCCTTCTTCAGCGAGATCGGGCAGGCCATGCCGGAAAAGATCCTGCTCATCATGGCGAAGCGCGCGGGGCGCTCCATCGCCGGCGCGCTGAATTTCATCGGTGGCAACACGCTTTACGGCCGGAACTGGGGTGCGATCGAGCACCATCCCTTCCTGCATTTCGAACTCTGCTATTACCAGGCCATCGATTTCGCGCTCTCGCGCGGCCTCACACGGGTGGAGGCCGGCGCGCAGGGCGAACACAAGCTCGCACGCGGCTATCGCCCGGTGAAGACCATCTCCGTCCATCGTTTCGCCGATCCGCGATTCCAGCGCGCCGTCGCGGATTATCTCGTGCGCGAGCGGGCGCATGTCGATGCCATGCAGGAGGAGCTGGAGACGCTCACGCCCTTCCGCAATCCCTGATCTGACCCGGGTCGCGAGCCCCGGATGACCGGTGCAGGCCGCCTGCCTCGCTCGAGGCGGCCCGCCATGCCGGGTGGTTGTGGTGCGCTGCGGCTCTTGGTAATCCTTCGGTGCCTGTCGCCGAACCCCACGCGAATTCAGGGCGATCCCGGCCTGCCGTGGTCACCTTTGCATGAGAGAGGAACGTTGCATGACACCCTATGACGCCGAGAACATCTTCGCGAAGATCCTGCGCGGGGAAATTCCCTGCCATCGCATCTTCGAGGACGAGAGAACGCTCGCCTTCATGGACATCATGCCGCGCTCGCCCGGCCATTGCCTGGCCATTCCGAAAGGGCCCGCCCGCAACCTGCTGGATTGCGACCCGGAGATGCTCTCGCACCTGATCACGAAGGTGCAGCGGATCGCGAAGGCCGCGAAGCAGGCGCTCGGCGCGGATGGCGTGACGCTGCAGCAATTTTCGGAAAGTGCCGGCGGGCAGGAAGTTTTTCACCTGCATTTTCATATTCTTCCGCGCTGGGAAGGCATGGTGCTGCAACGCCATCCCGCGCCGAGGGCCGAGATGGCGACTTTGGCCGAACAGGCGGAGAAGATCCGGGCCGCGCTGGCGAGCCTGTGAGAGCGCGGCCTCCTGGGGCGGGCTTTCGCGCTTCAACCGCTGAAGGCCAGCCCCGCTCCGATCAGCACGATTTCCCCCGCGATGACGCCCGCAATAATCGAGCGCCGCGCGAGATAGAAGCCGGCAACGCCCGCCACGAGCGATCCCACGCGCCAGAACAGCGGAATGGTCGCCAGCGCGCCGGTGGGTGTGAGGATAAGCTTCGCCACCACCCCCGCTAGCAGCGCGCTTGCCACCGCGCGCACCCATACGAGGATTTCCGAATTCTCGTCGATGCCCCGCCCGAGAAAAACCGCCAGCCAGCGCCAGATCTCGCTTGGCAGGAAACCGAAGAGGATGATCACGAGATAGGGCCAGAGCCCGCCCGATGCATGCTCCAGCCAGGCGATCATGGCGCATCCGCCTTCTCGCGGCGGGCCTTCAGGAAGCGGTGGATGAGATAGGCCAGCGTGCCGCCGACGAGGCCCTCGACCAGCAGATCGAGCCCGGCCGGCACGATGGCAATGGCCAGGGGCGCGAGCCCGATTCCGAACCCCAGCGCCAGCCAATCCACCGGCTGTTTCGCGGCCGCGACCATGTTGACCAGGAAGAACAGCGGCGAGGTGAGCAGCAGGCCGGCCGCCAAGGCCGCCGGCAATTGCCCAATAAGGTAATAGCCCGCCCCCGTCGCCAACGCGGCAGCCACGAGCACCGTGTTCGCAAAGCCGAAAAAGTAGGGAATGCGCCGTTCCGGTGCCATATCCGGCATCACCCGCATGGAATGCACCCAGGCGGTGATCGCCACATAATGCGAGATGAGCAGCAGCACCCAGGTCGGCGTGCCGGGCCGCCGCATCAGCGGCAGGAGCGCCATGGTCATCGGCAGGAATCGCACGGAGGAGAGCGATACGGCCACCGCCACGGCGGGCAACGCCGCGCCCGAGGCAATCGTGCCGAACAGCACCATCTGGCCGGGCGCTGCCCAGATCAGGACGGTCGAAAGCACCCCCGCCCCCAAGGGATAGCCGATATCCCGCGCGAGACCGCCCACGCCCACCAGCGAGGCCATGAGCATGAGCGCCGGCAAACCCGCCGCATCGCGAATGCCTTCGCGCAAGGCGGACCAGGTGACGGACGGGGAATCAGAGGCAGGTTCGGCGGGCATGGATCAGTGATCCACGGATAACCCCGCCGGCCTCAAGAGGTCGAGACTATCTTGCGAGGAAATCGCGGATCGCCCCTTCCGCCTGCTTGATGTTCAGCACGCCATCGAGATGGCCGCGATCGCCCTGAAGCTGCACCTGCTGCACGGAGAGCCCGGCATCCTTCAGCCGCTTCGCCGTATCATCCACGCCGCTGGGCGGGAAAACCAGGTCCTTCGGCGAATGAATGAGCAAAACGGGCGCCTTGATCTTCTTCACGCCCTCATCGAGCGTGCCGCCACCTGCGACGAAAAGCTGGTTCGCCTTCACGAGATAGAGGAAGTGGTTCGCATCCGACACCTTGGCGCGCGCCGCACCCGCGCCATCAAGCGTCGTCTCGATCAGGAAGCGCTTGTCGAAGCCGGAAGCCGGGTTTTCGCCCTCCTTCGCCCATTTGCGGCCGAAGGTCTTGTTGGCCCAGTCTCCGTGGTTGGCGTGAAGGGTGACGATTTTCAGGGCCTGCGCGAGGCCATCATTCGGCGGCGTCTTGCCGTAGTAATCGCCCTTGTTCCAGTTCGGATCGAGCCGGATCGGCGAGGCCCAGATGTCGAGCCAGGCGATGAGGTTCGCATCGGCCTCGCCGAACGCGATGACCGGCATGGCCCTCGCCACGCGATCCGGGTAGCTCGCCGCCCATTCGAAAGTCTGCAGCGCGCCCATGGAGGCGCCCGCCACAAGCTGGAATTTCTGGATGCCCAGCTGATCCGCCAATTGCCGCTGAACCTCGACGAAATCGCGGATGGTGACGATCGGGAAATCCATGCCGTAGGGCTTGCCCGTCTCCGGGTTGATGCTTGCCGGCCCGGTGGTGATGGTATTGGGGTCGCCCGTATTGAGGTTAACGAGGCTGTCGACCGACATCACGAAATAGCGGTTGGTGTCGATCACCTTGCCCGGTCCGATGATCGCATCCCAGTAGCCCGGCGCGGCATCGCTTTCCTTGTATTTCCCCGCGGCATGGCTGTTGGCGGAAAAGAAATGCGCGATGAGAATCGCGTTGGATTTCTCCGCGTTGAGCGTGCCGTAACTCTCCCAGCCGACCTTCACATTCTTCAGCGTGCGGCCGGATTGGGTGGTAAAGCTCGGAAGTTCAAAGGTTTTCTTCTCGGTCAGCAATGTCTGCGCCGAGGCCGGCGCAACGAGCATGACGGCAGCGACCAGCACGGCCTTCCAGCGGATGTTCATGATGTCCTCCCCCGATCCGCTGCGCGATACGGCAGCGTTTCGAGAAGAAACTAAAGGCCAGCCGGCGCTGGTGCGTCAATGGGCTTCGAGACTCCGCCTCAGCTCTTCAGCGGCAGCTTCGGCACCGACGAACGACGCGGCTTCGGCGGTTCCTCATCCGGTGCCTTGGGCGGCGGAAGCGCCTTGCGCGCGGCAGGCTTGCCCTTGGGCAGCGCCTTGCGCTTCGCTTCCTTCGGCGCCGGCAGAGCCTCCTGCTTCGGGCGGAGCGGCCCTTCCGGGAATTCGAAGCCCAGCACGCGCTTGCCATTCTCCTCACGGGTGATGACGCGCACCACGCCGCCGCCTTTCAGCTTGCCGAAGAGCACCTCGTCGGCCAGCGGGGTCTTGATCGCGGTCTGGATGAGGCGGGCCATGGGCCGCGCGCCCATCTGCTCGTCGTAACCGTTCTCCACAAGCCAGGCGCGCGCCTCATCCGTGAGCGAGATGGTGACGTGCCGATCCGCCAGCTGCGCCTCAAGCTGCGCGATGAACTTGTCCACGACCTGCGCCACAACCTCCTTCGGCAGATGGCCGAAGGGCACGATGGCATCGAGCCGGTTGCGGAATTCGGGCGTGAACATCTTGTTGATCGCTTCGGTATCCTCGCCCTCGCGTCGCGCGCGGGTGAAGCCGAAGGCGCTTCTGGCCATGTCGGCCGCGCCGGCATTGGTGGTCATGATCAGGATCACGTTGCGGAAGGAGACCTCCTTGCCGTTATGGTCCGTCAGCTTGCCGTGATCCATCACCTGCAGCAGGATGTTGTAGAGATCCGGATGCGCCTTCTCGATCTCGTCGAGAAGCAGCACGCAATGCGGGTTCTGGTCCACGCCATCCGTCAGGAGGCCGCCCTGATCGAACCCGACATAGCCGGGCGGCGCGCCGATGAGGCGGCTGACGGTATGCCGCTCCATGTATTCGCTCATGTCGAAACGAAGCAGCTTCACGCCGAGCGAGGAAGCCAACTGCTTGGCGACCTCGGTCTTGCCGACGCCGGTCGGGCCGGAAAAGAGGTAGCAGCCGATGGGCTTCTCGCCATCACGAAGGCCCGCACGGGCGAGCTTGATCGCCGCCGTGAGCTGCGAAATCGCGCCTTCCTGCCCATAGACCACGCGCTTCAGCGTGGTTTCGAGGCCCTGAAGCACCGCCGCATCATCCTTCGAGACCGATTTCGGCGGGATGCGCGCCATGGTGGCGATGGTCGCCTCGATCTCCTTGATGCCGATCGTCTTCTTGCGCCTGCCCTCGGGCAGCAGCATCTGCGAGGCGCCGGTCTCGTCGATCACGTCGATGGCCTTGTCCGGCAGCTTGCGGTCATGGATGTAGCGCGCGGAAAGTTCCACCGCCGCCTTCACCGCGTCGTTGGTGTATTTCAGCCGGTGAAATTCCTCGAAATAGGGCTTCAGGCCCTTGAGGATCTCGATCGCATCGGGAACCGTGGGCTCGTTGACGTCGATCTTCTGGAAACGGCGCACCAGCGCGCGATCCTTCTCGAAATACTGGCGATATTCCTTGTAGGTGGTCGAGCCGATGCAGCGCAGCGTGCCGGCTGCCAGCGCCGGCTTCAGCAGGTTCGAGGCGTCCATCGAGCCACCTGACGTGGCGCCCGCCCCGATCACCGTGTGAATCTCGTCGATGAAGAGGATGGCCTTCGGGTGGGCCTCGATCTCCTTCATCACCTGCTTCAGGCGCTCCTCGAAATCGCCCCGATAGCGCGTGCCGGCGAGCAAAGTGCCCATGTCGAGCGAGAACACCGTCGCATCGGCCAGCACATCCGGCACCTTGCCGTCGACGATCATCCGGGCGAGGCCCTCGGCGATGGCCGTCTTGCCCACGCCGGGATCGCCCACGAAAAGCGGGTTGTTCTTCTGCCGGCGGCAGAGCACCTGAATGGTGCGGTTCACCTCGGCCATGCGGCCGATCAGCGGATCGATCCTGCCGCCGCGCGCCTTCTCGTTGAGGTTCACGCAATAGGCGTCGAGCGCGCTTTCCTTGCCCTTCTCGCCCTTGCCGTTGCCGTTCTCGGCCTTGCGGGAATCGGCGGCCCCCTCCTCGCTCTCCTCATCCGCGCCGCGCGGGCTGCGCGAAACCGAGGCGCCCGGCCTTTTCGCGATGCCATGGCTGATGAAATTCACCGCATCATAGCGGGTCATCTCCTGCTCCTGCAGGAAATAGGCGGCATGGCTCTCGCGCTCGGCGAAGATCGCGACGAGCACGTTGGCGCCGGTCACTTCATCACGGCCCGAGGATTGCACATGGATGACCGCGCGCTGGATGACGCGCTGGAACCCGGCCGTGGGCTTGGTCTCGGTGCGCTCCCGGGCAATCAGCGCATCGAGTTCGTTGTCGATGTAATGGGTGACGGTGCGGCGCAGATCCTCGAGCCTGACGTTGCAGGCCTCCATCACGGCCGCGGCATCCTCATCGTCGATCAGGGCGAGCAGCAGATGCTCCAGCGTCGCATATTCGTGCCGGCGGCTAGAGGCCAGGCTCAGCGCCTGATGGAGGGCATTCTCGAGGCTTTTCGAAAAACTGGGCACGGGAACCGTCTCGCTTTCCTTGTTTCCCATCGAGGGTTGCACCTCGCATGGGTCCTGCACAGGCCTTGCGGCCCTTGGTCGCGGCGAGGCCCCCGCTCGCCGCTACTTCTTTTCCATCACGCATTGCAGCGGGTGCTGGTTGTCCCGCGCATAGGCCATGACCTGCGTCACCTTTGTCTCGGCGACCTCATAGGTATAGACCCCGCATTCGCCCACGCCGTGATGATGCACGTGGAGCATGATGCGGGTGGCGTCCTCCTCGGTCCGGTTGAAGAAGCGCATGATGACATGCACCACGAACTCCATCGGCGTGTAATCATCGTTGAGCAGCAGAACGCGAAACAGATCCGGTCGCTTCGGCCTGGTGACGGTGCGCGTCGCAACAGACGTGCCGTTGCCTGGCCCCTCGCCCTCCCTCCCGGCCGGGCCAAGGCGGGCAGGCCAATGCAAGCCAGGCTGAGATCGGACAGGAAGCACGGCGACCCTCTCTCGAGAACACGCCACCGGACAAATCAACCGATTGAGACGGAAGGTGGCGCAGCGCCGGGCGACAATCAAGGCCCTTTCGATGAGGCCAGCTCGCCACCTTGCGCAGGATCAATGTGGGGAGCGATCCGTGCTTCCGCCAGTGGGCAGATCACGGATGCCGGTGGAAAAGCACGGAAATCCCGCCAGGCCCTCCCAAAACAGGAAAGCCCGGCGCTGGAGAGCGCCGGGCCGAACCACACTAGGCGAAAACCCGGGCTTCGACCCGGCTCTTCCGCATCCTCGCGCGGAGGCTGGCTTACTTGCCGGCCTTGGCGAAAATGGTCTCGAGCGGCTTGGTCGCTTCCTTCGCGAGTTCGGTCACGAGCTCGCCGACCTTGGTGGCATGGGCAACGTAACCCTCGTAGGAGGACTTCGCGAACTCGGCCTGCAGTTCGATCGCCTTGTCGAGCGTCTTCACGCCGAGCAGCTTCTCGAACTGAGCCGAACCGGCCTCAACGGCCTTCTTCGAATAATCGGCAACTTCCGAGGCGATCGCCTGAACGCCCTTCTGCTGAACGCCGAACGCCTTGATGGCGAGGTCGAGGTTGTCTTTGCCGTACTTCTGGATGTCTTCGAAAGCGTTCATCATGGCTGTTCCTTTCGTGGATCTGGATTCGTGGACCGCATCTCCGGCTCCTCTCGGAACCAGTTGAGGACCATTTATGTTGCAGCGCACAAAATGTCAAGCAACTATTTTGCGGCGCACAATACGGCTTCCAGGAAACGGCCCCTCGCGATCCCGCTTCCATGATGGCCCGAGCCGAGCCCGGGCCGTCGCAACCCGAAAAGCGCAGCGGCCTTAACCGGCAGTTAACCGGAAAGAACGCATTTTGTTCCGTGTTGCGTTGCCGCACCGAAACGGAGCGGCCTGTGCTTGAACCGCCCCTCCCCAAAGGAGGCGCCGGAGAGTGAGTATGCGTCGAGTAAGCGTTGCGAGCGGGGCGGATTGCGCCTCTTTTCGTGTTTGGGGCTTGGCAATTCTCGCCATGCTCCTGACATTGGTTCTATCGATTCCGCAGGCTGAAGCCTCGCGGCGCAAGCAGCAGAAAGCCGCAACCTATGCACCGCCCTACGCCTCCCTGGTTTTCGACGTGAATACCGGCCGCACTCTGCAGGCCACCAATCCGGATGCGCCGCGTCATCCCGCCTCGATCACCAAGGTGATGACGCTTTACATGCTGTTCGAGCAGATCGAGCGCGGCCGTTTCCGTCTGGATTCCGAGCTGCCGGTCTCGCGTTTTGCCGCGAGCCAGAGGCCATCGAAGCTCAGCCTCGCGCCAGGCACCACGATCTCCGTGGAAGATGCCATCAAGGCGCTCATCACCAAATCCGCGAATGATGTGGCCGTGGTCGTGGCGGAAGCCATTGGCGGCACCGAGGAGCGCTTCGGTCACATGATGACCGCCAAGGCGCGATCAATCGGCATGTCCCGTTCCGTTTTCCGCAACGCCTCGGGCCTTCCGAACCCCCAGCAGATCACGACCGCGCGCGACCTCGTCACGCTGGGCCGGGCGATCCATGACCGTTTCCCGCGATTTTATCCCTATTTCGGCACGCGCACCTTCGAGTTCGACGGCTATGCCTATCGTAATCACAACAAGCTTCTGGGGCGCGTCGAAGGCGTGGACGGCATCAAGACCGGCTTCACGCGCGCCTCGGGTTTCAACCTGCTGACCTCCGCGAAGGTCGATGGCCGCCACATCCTCGTCGTGGTGCTCGGCGGCCGTTCGGGCCGCCAGCGCGACGCTCTGGTCGCTTCTCTGGTCGAGGGGCACATGCCGCGCGCCGTTGCCGGTCGTCGCACGCCCCGCGCCGTGGAAGTCGCGGCCGCAGCCAATGATGACGAAGGTGACGAAACCGGCACGAAGGCCTCGCCCCGCTTGCCCGCCCAGGTGGCGGCCGCGCCGGTTCCTGCCCCGCAGCCTCCGGTGACCGCTCCCGCTCCAGTCTCGGGGGAGGCCCTGCCCCTCCCCCGCCTGGAGCGGGAGCGGTCACCCGAGGCTGCGGGGCAGGAACCGGCGCGGCCGCCACCTGGGCGGGCCACCGGGGCGAGGCCGTCGGGCCGGGTTGGGCACC
>NZ_JBJTDY010000184.1:0-14860 GCF_046092605.1 Rhabdaerophilum sp.
GGCCTTGCGATTTCCGGCGGCCCGCCGCCCGCGGGGGGCGCCACGACGCCGCTCGCGCTCGTGGGCACGACGCCGCGCTCGCAGGCCCTGCAGGCGATCAGCAATGCCGATCCGCTGCCGCCTCCGCGCGAGAATCGCATCGTGCCGCCGGGCAATGTGCAATTCACGAACGCCCTGCCAGCCAAGATGCCACAGGCTGACGGTGGCCAGCCGCTGCCGCGCAAGGTGGAGCAGCGCGCGCCGTCCCCCTTCTCAGCCACGGCTCCCTCCGAACCGGTGGCGTCTCCCGTCATCCCGCCGAACCCGGTGGCTGCGGCTCCCGCGCAGCGCGTCGCCGCCGCGCAGGCGCAGCCCCAGCCCCAGCCGGAGGTAGCGCCGCAACCCACGGCCCGTGCCGCAGCGGTGCCCGCTCCCGCCCGGACAGGCTGGGTGATCCAGCTGGCCGCAGCCGAGAGCGAGGCCAAGGCCCGGACCCTGCTCGACAATGCCCGCGAAAGGAACGGCCGGCTGCTGCGAAGCGCCGAAGCCTTCACCGAAGCGGTGAGCAAGGGCGGGACAGTTCTCTACCGCGCGCGCTTCGCCGGCTTCGAGGCCGATGAAGCGCAGGAAGCCTGCAAGGTGCTGAAGCGCACCGGGTTCAATTGTTTCGCCCAGCGACCCTGATTCCTGGAGCAACCATGATGGACGCCGTGGATCCCACCAGCCTCTCGGGCCTCTGGACTGGCCTCGACCACCCGCTCGATCGGCGCGGCCTAGCGGCGAGCGGCGAGCGCGACATCCTTCGCCCGGTTCACGAGCGCCGCGAGGGCCGTGGGGCCGCCCCTGTCGGGGTGCAGCCGCGCGATCAGCGCCCGGTGCGCGGCGCGGATGGCCTCCTCACCCGCGCCCGGTTCCAGCCCAAGGATCTGATAAGCCTCGTCTTCGCGCATTTCGGCGGAGGCCGCGCGCGGATCTCCGGCCCCCGCCTGCGCATCGACCTGCACGTGCTCACGCCAACCGGGTGCGCGGCGGTCGAGATCATTCAGAAGCAGCGCAAGCCCTGAGGGATCGAGCTGCGCGAGATCCTGCGCAAGCATCACGAGATCCTTGTCGGCGATCTGGTCGACGCGCTTGCCTGCGAAACGACCGGCGAGCACCTGCGCCTCGATCTCGTTCGAGACGAGATCGATGGTCACCAGCAGCGCGATGGTTCGGATCTGTGATTTCCGCGCGTTTCCGATGGGATCGAACATCTTCGGCAGCCTGAAGCCGAGCAGCCAGGCCGAGAGCGAAACCAGCACGATCGCGAAATCCCAGCGTCCCTTCATGCCGAGCGCGATTCCCACCGCGCCCGCGCCGAGGCCGGCGACCTTGCGCATGAAGGGCGAAAGGCTCTCGCCCGCCTTGCGGCCAGGGCCGAGGGCGAACCACCAGACGATCGCACCGAAAACCAGCGTGGACACGATGTAGGTCAAGGGTTCTCTCCGCGCGCTCGTCCCTGCCCCAAGGGCTATCAGAGCAGGCCCAGCGCGCGCAATTCCCGCTGCAGCGATTCCGGCATTTCCGCGAGATCCGCCCCCTGCTGCGAGAGATCGGGCGGCGCGTCCTTCTCCGTCAGGTAGCGCCAACCCTGGAAGGGCCGCACGGGGCGGGAGCGCACGGGGATCACCACCGGCTCCAGCACCAGATGGCAGCGCTGGATGCAATCCGTATCCGTGAAGGGCTCGATCGCCTCGATGCGCTGGCGGGCCGAGAGAAAACCCTTGATGACCCAGTAAAGCGAACCTCCGCCGAGGATCTCGTCCATCCGCTTCGGCGTCATCCGCGTGGTGTGGAACTGCCGGTAGGGCCGCTTCAGCCGCTGATGCAGCAGGCGGTTCTCCTCGATCCAGCTTTCGAGATCGGCGATGGATTCACAACCGACGCAGAGTTTCAGAATGTGCAGCGCCACGAATCACGCCTCTGCGACGGAAAGGATGCGCGCGCCCTGCCCCATCTGCGCCCCGGCTTCAAAGGCGATGCCCTCGACCCTGCCCGCGCGCGGCGCAAGCACGGGATGCTCCATCTTCATAGCCTCGACAATGGCGACGCGCTGGCCCTTCTCGACTCGCTCGCCCTCGACCACGAACAGAGCCACGAGCTTGCCATGCATCGGCGATTTCACATTGCCGCCGGCATCGCCGACCGAATCGTCGAAGGTGACGTCAAGGGGATCGACCATGCACATTTCGGTCTGCAGGCCATCGACAAGGATGAAATTGGTGTCGCCGGTCTCAACCAGCGTGAAGTTCCGATGGCCCGTCTTCGGGATGTCGATCGCCGCTTCGGCGGCAGCATCGAGCCGCACATCGCGCGTTTCGCCCTCCACGAGCACGCGCAAGCTCGCCTCGCGGCCGGGATGGAGCGAAAAGCCATCCGAGTTGCTCCACGGATCGGACGGCCAGCCGGAACGCGCCGAGGCGACCGCCTCCAGCCGCTCCTTCTCGCGGGCGGCGAAAGCCAGCGTGCCGACCGCGAGGGTTTCCGGGTCGATCTCCGGCGTGAGAATGCCAAGTGCCGCGAGGTTTCGGTCAATCAGCCCCGTATCGAGCTTCGCGGCGCGGAAATCCGGATGGTCGATCAGGGCCTTGAGGAAGCGCGTGTTGGTCTTGGGGCCGGCGACGACGGTGCTTTCCAGGGCAAGGCCGAGGCGGTCCAAAGCCGTCTCACGATCCGGTCCATGGGCGATGATCTTGGCGATCATCGGATCGTAGAAGGGCGTCACTTCGCCGCCTTCGGTCACGCCTGAATCGATGCGCAATCCCTCACCCGAAGGCAGGCGCAGCGCATGCAGCTTGCCGGTGGAGGGCAGGAAGCCGCGCTCGGGCTCCTCGGCATAGAGCCGCGCTTCCACGGCGTGGCCGTGGATCATCAACTCATCCTGCCTCACCGGCAGCCTTTGGCCCGCGGCGACACGCAATTGCAGTTCCACGAGATCGAAGCCGGTGATCATCTCGGTCACCGGATGCTCGACTTGCAGGCGCGTGTTCATCTCCATGAAATAGAAGCCATCCGCGCGAAGCCCCTGCGAGCCATCCGCGATGAACTCGATCGTGCCGGCGCCGTAATAGCCGACGGCCTTCGCGGCCTCGACCGCCGCCTTCCCGAAGGCCGCGCGCACTTCCCGACTCATGCCCGGTGCCGGCGCTTCCTCGATCACCTTCTGGTGGCGGCGCTGCATCGAGCAATCACGCTCGAAGAAATGGATCACGTGGCCGTGCTGGTCGCCGAAGACCTGAACCTCCACGTGGCGCGGCGCGGTGACATATTTCTCGACCAGCACGCGCGCATCCCCAAAGGCATTGGTGGCCTCACGCTGGGCGGAAGCCAGGGCCTCCTCGAAATCGACATGGCGATCGACGCGCCGCATGCCCTTGCCGCCACCGCCCGCGACCGCCTTGATGAGCACGGGATAGCCGATCTGGTCGGCCCTCTCCTTCAGGAAGGCCGCGTCCTGTATCTCGCCGTGATAACCGGGCACCACCGGCACGCCGGCTTTCTCGACCAAAGACTTCGCAGCATCCTTCAGGCCCATGGCACGGATGGCGGAAGCCGGCGGGCCCACGAAAGCGATGCCGGCGGCCGCGCAGGCCTCGGCGAACTCCGCGTTCTCCGAGAGAAAGCCGTAGCCCGGATGAATACACTCCGCGCCGGCCTGCTTCGCGACCGTCAGAATGCGCTCTGCGACGAGATAGCTCTCGCGCGCCGGGGCCGGGCCGATGCGATGCGCCTCATCCGCAAAAGCCACGAAGGGTGCCTTCGCATCCGCATCCGAATGCACCGCGATGACGCGCAAACCCATGCGCCGCGCCGTGCGCGCGACGCGCAGGGCGATCTCGCCGCGATTGGCAATCAGAACCGAACGGAACATCGTTGTCACTCCCGCCGCGTCGCCCTTCAAGGGCTTGAGGCCCGGCTCTCCTCGGTGTCTTCCCGTTTGGTATACCAGCGAAGTTTCGTCAAGATGGCGTAGACTGCTTGAAACGAGAGGCCAATCGCCAGCAGGTCCAGGGCGATTTCCGCTCCCTGGCTGTCACGGGTGCGGGCGAACAGGCTGATCGCCGCAAAACACAGGGTGATGATGATGGAATTGCGGCTCGAAAGCCAGGTCGCGGCCACCAGCGCGTTATCGGATTTCCGGAAGCGCCACATCACCCCGAGCAGCAGCAGCGCGATTGATACCATGGTAAAGCTCGACCAGCCCGCGACCCAGAATTCCGGCCGGCGCCCGGTCATGATCTTGTCCCAGAGGTCGTAAGCCGTGTGGCATCCCGCCACGAACATCACGCCGGCGATCGCGAGCGCGGCGAGGTTCTCGGCGCGCAGGCTCCGCCCGAAACAGGCGAGCGCGACGCCCCAGAGCACGACATCATAGCTCCAGTCGAACCCGTCCTTCATCAGGAACCGGTTACCGATGGCCCAGGCATAGACGATCTGCGGCATGGCGATCATCAGGATGGCGCCGATGATGATCTTCACCGCGCGGGAATAGGCGCGGTGCTCATCATCAGGATGGAGCGCCGCGCCTTTCATCGGCTCACTTCGCCGCGACCACCATGATCTCGACCTTGTAATCGGGGGTCGCGAGCGAGGCCTCGACAGTGGCGCGCGCCGGGGTGTTGCCGGGGCTCACCCAGGCATCCCACACCGCGTTCATCTGGCCGAAGGTCGAGATGTCGCTGAGCCAGATATTCGCGCGCAGCAGCTTCGATTTATCGGTTCCGGCGAGCGCCAGCAGACGATCGATCTCGGCGAGGATCTGCCTGGTCTGGCCGGTCACGTCCTGGCTGTTGTCGTCGGCGACGATGCCGGCGAGATAAACCGTGTCGCCATGCACGACGGCTTTCGACATGCGCGAGCCGGCTTCGATGCGGGTGATGGTGGCCATGGGACTTTTTTCCTTTGTGGCGGGTGAGAAAGGGACGCCCCGGCATAGCGGAGGAGCGCCAACGTTTCGAGAGGGAATTCGGCGCCTGAGGCGGTGAAATCGGCGGTCAGCCCCGGCCCACGAAGGGCATCTTGGTGGCCATCACGTTCATGGTGAGAACATTGGCTTCGAGCGGCAGGCTCGCCATGTGCAGAACGGCATTCGCCACATGCTGCACATCCATGGTCGGCTCGATGCCGATCGAGCCATTGGCCTGCAGCACGCCCCTGGTCATGGGCATGGCCATTTCGGTCAGCGCATTGCCGATATCGATCTGCCCCACGGCGATGTCGTGCTTGCGACCATCGAGCGAGCCGGTTTTCGTCAGCCCCAGAACCGCATGCTTCGTCGCGGTATAGGCTGCCGAACAGGGGCGCGGCGTGTAGCTCGAGACCGATCCGTTGTTGATGATGCGACCACCTCGCGGATTCTGCGCCTTCATCACGCGGAAGGCCGCGCGCATGCAGAAGAACACGCCCGAGAGGTTCGTATCCACCACCGCCTTCCAGCGTTCGATGGGGAGTTCGTCCCATTCCACGGGCGGAGCACCGATACCGGCATTGTTGAACACAACATCCACGCGGCCCCAGGCCTTCACCGTGGCATCGAACAGGGAATCGACCTGTTCATGGTCGGTCACGTCGGCGGGGAGGATGAGCACGTTGTCCGCCGGGAAACCCTCGGCGGTGGCGGCAAGCGTATCGACCTTGCGGCCGACGAGCGCCACCCGGTAGCCATCCTTCAGGAAGGCCTGCGCCACCGCGCGCCCCACGCCAGACCCCGCGCCCGTGATGATGGCGATCTTGACTGCGCCCGCTTCGCCCATAACCGCCTCCCCCGTGTTGTTGTTGCACGATGTCTAGGGCGGAACGGGCGCGAGGGGAATGGGCTAGAAGCTTTCCGGCCAATCGCGCGCGGCGTGAACAATGGCGAGGATTTCGACCCGGCCCTCATGCACGCGGTAGGGCACGAGATAATTCGAACCGGGCACGACCAATTCGCGCGTTTCCGCCACCCGGCCGGGGCGGCCAGCCATCGGAAAATCGACCAGACCCTCGATCACGGAGCGAAGCCTGTCACGCAAGGCGATGGCCGCGTCGGGGTGATGCTCGGACACGTAATCGGCGATCTCGACCAGATCGGCGACGGCCTGCGCGGTCCAGACAAGCTTCATTCAGCGGCCCGGGCCTTTGCCCTGAACCGGGCGAAAGCCGCTTCCACCTGTTCCGAAGAAGCAAATTCTCCGCGATCCGCCTGAGCAATGCCCTGCTCGATCTTTTCGATCTGCCAGGCCTGCTCGGCGAGATAGCGCTCGATCGCGCGGTTCACGATCCAGTTGCGCGAGCGATCCATGCTCGCGGCGAGCTTGTCCAACGCCTCGAGTTTGGCCTCGTCGTCAAAACGAACAGAGAGGGTCGCAGACATGGCTCATTCTCCAATGCTCGCATATGAGCGCAATGTAATACTTTGCGGACTCGACGCAACCCCTCACATCCTGAACACACCGAACCGCGTCTCGGGCACCGGCGCATTGAGGCAGGCCGAGAAGGCCAAGCCCAAGACACGCCGCGTTTCGCTTGGCAGGATGATGCCGTCATCCCAGAGCCGCGCGGTGGCGTGGTAGGGCGAGCCCTCCTCCTCGTATTTCGCGCGGATCGGCGCCTTGAAGGCTTCTTCCTCGGCCGCTGACCAGCTCTTGCCCTCGGCCTCGATGTTGTCGCGCTTCACGGTCGCGAGCACGCTCGCGGCCTGCTCGCCGCCCATCACGGAGATGCGCGAATTCGGCCAGGTGAAGAGGAAGCGGGGCGAATAGGCGCGTCCGCACATGCCGTAGTTCCCTGCGCCGAACGAGCCGCCGACCAGCACCGTGATCTTCGGCACAGCGGCGCAGGCGACTGCCGTGACCAGCTTCGCGCCATCCTTCGCGATGCCGCCCGCCTCATACTGGCTGCCGACCATGAAGCCCGAGGTGTTCTGCAGAAACAGCAGCGGAATGCGCCTTTGGCAGCACAATTCCACGAAATGCGCGCCCTTCTGCGCGCTTTCCGAGAACAGGATGCCGTTATTCGCGATGATGCCCACGGGAATGCCGTGGATCGAGGCGAAGCCCGTCACCAGGGTCGTCCCGTAAAGCGCCTTGAATTCATCGAAGCGCGAGCCATCGACAATGCGGCCGATCACCTCGCGGATGTCGTATTGCCGCTTGAGATCGGTCGGCACGAGGGCTTCGAGTTCGCCCGCGTCGAGCACGGGATCTTCCGGCTCGCCGAGCGCGATATCCGCCGGCTTGCGGCTGTTGAGATTCGCCACGGCGCGCCGCGCCAGCGCCAGCGCATGCCGGTCATCTGCCGCGTAATGGTCCGCCACGCCGGAGCGGCGGGCATGCACATCCGCGCCGCCGAGATCCTCCGCCGAGACCACCTCGCCCGTCGCGGCCTTCACCAACGGAGGGCCACCGAGAAAGATCGTGCCTTGCTTCCGCACGATGATGGTTTCATCCGACATCGCCGGCACATAGGCCCCACCGGCCGTGCAGGAGCCCATGACCACCGCGATCTGCGGGATGCCCAGGCCCGACATCGTCGCCTGGTTGTAGAAGATGCGGCCGAAATGTTCGCGATCCGGGAACACATCGGTCTGGTGCGGCAGGTTCGCGCCGCCGCTATCCACGAGGTAGACGCAAGGCAGGCGGTTCTCGCGGGCGATTTCCTGGGCGCGCAGATGCTTCTTCACGGTCAGAGGATAGTAGGTGCCGCCCTTGATAGTCGCATCGTTGCAGACCACCATCACCTCGCGGCCTTCGACGCGGCCGATGCCGGCGATCATGCCGGCGCCGTGAATATCACCCTCATACATGCCGTGGGCGGCCAGCGCGCCGACCTCGAGGAAGGGCGAACCGGGATCGAGCAGGCCCATCACGCGGTCGCGCGGCAGCAGCTTCCCACGGGAGACATGCCGCTCGCGGGCCTTGCCCGGGCCGCCGAGGGCCGCGATGCGACGATTTTCGATCAGCTCCGCCCGGAGCTTCGCCCATTCCCGCGCATTCAGCTCGGATTCGGGGGCGGAAGGGTCAAATTGCGAGCGAAGAACAGCCATCGAAATCCTCGGGAATGGCGGAAGCCAGAGTGGTATACCACTTTCTGGCTCCCCTTATTCACGGTTCCCCGGCGAGTTTCAATGGCGAGTTTCAGCGGCTCGAACGGATTTTGTCGATGTTGTCGACATCATCGATCTTCCAGGGCTCGGCCACGGCCGCCTGGTACCATTTCTGGAAGGCCGGCAGGCGGTAGATCGCCTCGATGTAATCATGCGTCGTGCGATCGACGGAGATTTCATACGAGCGAAGCCGCGTGCAGAGCGGGGCGAACATCGCATCCGCCGCGCAGAACTCACCGAAGAGGAACGGGCCGCCGGCGCCATATTCGAGGCGCAGCTGCCGCACATAGCCGGCGAAGCGCATCACCTCGGCCTCGGCGGCCGAGCTCAGCCGGCGCGAGGATTGCCGCTTGAGGTTCATCGGCAGGTGCTGGCGCAGGGCGTGGAAGCCGGCATGCATCTCCAGCGCGAGCGAGCGGGCGATCGCGCGGACTTCGAGATCCTCGGGCCAGAGCTTCGCCTCGGGGTGTTTCTCGGCCGCGAACTCGATGATCGAGAGCGATTCCCACAAAACGAGATTGCCGTATTTCAGCGCCGGGACGAGGCCCGTGGGCGAATATTGCTGCAATTGCTGTTTCGTGTTCGCGTGGCCCAGCGGCACCAGGATTTCCGCGAAGGGAACGCCCTTGGCCGCCATGGCAAGCCACGGACGGAGAGACCATGACGAATAATTCTTGTTGCCGATGATGAGCGTGAGCTTGGGCGGAAAGCGCGGCGGAACGGTCGCGTTGGTCTTCATGGTTTCTCCCCAGTCAAGGGTTCCGGAAGCTGAACGGGCGCGCCAGATTTCTTCCAGGCCCCGAACCCTCCCTCGATATGGGCGACGGGCTTGAGGCCCATTTCCTGGGCGGTTCTGGCGGCAAGCGCCGATCGCCAGCCGCCAGCGCAGAAAAAGATGAACGTCTTGTCTTGCTGAAAAACCGGCTTCGCATAGGGGCTTTCGGGGTCGATCCAGAATTCGAGCATGCCGCGCGGACAATGGAACGCGCCGGGCAACCTGCCCTCGCGCTCGAGTTCGCGTGGATCGCGCAGGTCCACGAAGACCACATCGCCCTGCCCGTGCATGGCGCGGGCTTCTTCCACGCCGAGCGTACGGATCAGCGCGTTCGCCTCTTCCAGCAGGGCCTTGTAGCCCTTGGTGATGGTCTGCGGCATATCCCCTCCTGGCCCCGCGAATCGAAAGCCGAACGTGCCGAAGAGTGCGTTTTCCGGCCCGATTGTGCAACGCGGCCATGCGTAACGTCTTGAGGCCCGGTGCATGGGGCAGATCGCATTGACCAGTCGGCAAACGCGGCGCAAACGGGCACCCGACGCCGCAGGGGATTCGGGCCGATGAGCGACACCATGATCGAGGAAAAGCTGCTGGCGCTGGCCGCCGAACGCGGGCCGGAAAAGACCTTCTGCCCGTCCGAAGCGGCGCGCGCCCTTGGCGGCCCGCACCCGGATGGCTGGGGCCCGCTGATGCAGCCCGTGCGACGCGAGGCCGTGCGCCTGGCGCTGGCTGGCCGGCTGGTGATCACCCGCAAGGGCAAGCCGGTCGACCCCACGGATTTCAAGGGCGTCTACCGGTTGAGCCAGCCACGGAGCGAGTGATCAAAAACCTCGTAAAGTCGCGAGGCCTTTATAGAGCGCCTAAGCTATCAAAATCAATTTTTAGGATAAACAAAAACGATATCTCTCAACAACAGATATATTGAAGGAAAATTAGCCCTCGATTTCTCACAGGCAGCATAGAAACTCGACTCAATCATTTTATTATTATAGTATTTGAAATTACTATGATTGAAATATATCAAAAGATTTATTTGTGCATTATAATTTTTTGATTTTTTCTTGTTTATGATGAAAATTAATTCATCGACTAAAATTTCCTCCGTAGGATCCCAGATAACATCCTCATCTAATTCCTCTTCGAGAAATTTATTTTTGTCATGATTTAATATTCGCGACAATTTTACTGCAGTTCTTTCTGAATTTGCTTTAAACTCAGTTATTCCAATTAGAATTTCTTGATTGCTCTTGACGATAATCCCATCTGGTGGGTCTTCTTTTAATAGACGACACCAGTTGGCACCCTGCAAAACTGCAAATTTTCCCAGAAGCCAAGCTTCTCGCCTCCAAGAGCCACCACTTTCAACAAGAAATCCATGTTCATTAAGCTCTTGCCTCAATATGTCGGCTGCCTTAACAAACATGCTTGGCTCGCGGTAGTCTTCAAACCAGCTTCGATCCTTCACCTCACGCCCCCTTCGCGAAGAGCTCCCGGCCGATCAGCATGCGGCGGATTTCGGATGTGCCGGCACCGATCTCGTAGAGCTTCGCATCGCGCAGCAGGCGGCCCGTGGGATATTCGTTGATGTAGCCGTTGCCGCCCAGAAGCTGGATCGCGTCGAGCGCCAGCGCTGTCGCCTTCTCCGCCGCGATGAGGATCGCGCCGGCGGCATCCTCGCGGGTGGTCTCGCCCCGGTCGCAGGCCTTGGCGACCGCATAGACATAGGCCTTGCAGGCATTCATCGTCACATACATGTCGGCGATCTTGCCCTGCACGAGCTGGAATTCGCCGATTGCCTTCCCGAACTGCTTCCGCTCATGCACGTAGGGCAGCACGATATCGAAGGCCGCCTGCATGATGCCCAGCGGGCCCGCCGCGAGCACCGCGCGCTCGTAATCGAGGCCGGACATCAGGATGTTCACCCCCTTGCCTTCCTGGTCGAGGCGGTTCTCCTCCGGCACCTCGCAATCCTGGAAGACGAGCTCGCCCGTCTCCGAGCCGCGCATGCCGAGCTTGTCAAGCTTCTGCGCGATGGAAAACCCCTTGAGGCCCTTCTCGATGATGAAGGCGGTGATGCCGCGCGGACCAGCATTCACATCCGTTTTCGCATAGACGATCAGCGTCTCGGCGGAAGGACCGTTGGTGATCCACATCTTCGAGCCGTTGAGGATGTATCGGTCGCCCTTCTTTTCGGCGCGCAGCTTCATCGAAACGACATCGGACCCCGCGCCCGGCTCGCTCATCGCCAGCGCGCCGAGATGTTCGCCGGAAATGAGCTTCGGCAGGTAGCGGGATTTCTGCTCCTTCGAGCCCCAGCGGCGCAACTGGTTCACGCAGAGATTGGAATGCGCACCGTAGGAGAGCCCCACCGAAGCCGAGGCGCGTGAGATTTCCTCCATCGCCACGACATGATCGAGATAGCCGAGGCCGGTGCCGCCATCCTCTTCCGGCACGGTGATGCCGTGCAGACCAAGCGCGCCCATTTCGGGCCAGAGATGGCGGGGAAACCAATCCTCGCGGTCAATCTTCTCGGCGAGCGGGGCGATCTTGTCCTGCGCGAAGGCGGCGACACTCTCCCGGATGGCATCCGCGGTCTCGCCAAGATCGAAATTGAAGCCGCGCGGGCTGTTCGCGAGCATGAGATCCTCCCCAGGAAAAGCCATCAGGATTGGTCAGTGTTGCTGACCTAATTACACCCTCCTCGGGCAAGAGGCCAGAGGGTTTCGATGGAGAATACGGGCGGGATCGCGCCCGTCAAATCGCGCGGAGGCGTTGGGAGAATCGTTCGACAGCCGCCGTGAGCGTGGCGGTCTGCGCTCCGAGTTCCTGCGAAAGCTGCCGCAACTCATCGGAAGTTCCGGCGGAGCCGAGAATGACCTTGCGGGTTTCCTCGGAGGTATCCGCGATGAGGTTCGCGCGCCCCACCGCGGCCTGCATCATCTGGGCGATCTCGGCAGTGGCATTGCGCTGCTGGCGCACGGCCGAGCCGATGGTTTCCGCCATGCTGGCGCTGGTTTCCAGCTGGTTCGAGACCGAGGCAATCGCATCGGACGACCGGGCGACACCCTCCTGGATGGCCGCAATCCGATCACCGATATCCTGCGTAGCCTGCGCGGTCTGGTTTGCGAGAGTCTTCACCTCGGAAGCGACAACCGCAAAGCCTTTGCCGGCCTCCCCAGCCCGCGCCGCCTCGATGGTCGCATTGAGCGCGAGGAGGTTGGTTTGTTCCGCAATCGCCTTGATGAGGCCTGCAACCGTGCCGATGCCGGCGACGGCCTGCACGAGATTGGTCACCTCGCTGCGGGCCGATCCGGATTTCTCCACGGCCAAACGCACGGCATCAAGGCTGGCAGCAATGGCGCGGTCAATCTCCTCAATGGAGGAGGTCAGCTCATCGGACGCCGCAGCAGTCGCCACGAAATCTCGCGTTGCAACAGCAATTTCAGAGGAGGTCTTCACGGCGCCCTCGGCGGCCGTGCGGACGGCGATAGCCGTATCGGAGGAAGCAGCTTCCACCTGCGCATTTGCATCATGGATCACCTGGGTCAGCGCATCGACGTCACGCTGGAAATCGGCCACGGCCTGGTCAATCGTTTCCTTGCGGCGAGCGAGTTCGGCATTCGAGCGGATCTGGTAGAGGCCGAAGACGCAGAAGACATCCATGAACATGAGGTTCATAGCCTTCACGCATTTCTCGGCGATGCGCGGCCCGACAATCGGCACTTCCGCGCCGATCTGCTGGAACATCGTGCGGAGCACATACAGCGCCACCGACACATGCAGGCGAATGCCGAGCGCGGTGTTGAATTCCTTCTCGATGGTCTCGTCCAGCATGTTGTAATAGTTGTCATTCATCCCTTGCCGGATAAAGACGTCGACCTGCTTCGCAGCCTGCGGTGCCGCCACGTCGAATTGCTCGAGAATGTTCTTGTAATAGTCGAGGGTGCCAAGGTCATCGCGAAAGCGTTTCACATCGCCTGCAACCGTGCCGCCGCTCTTGGCCAAAAGCGCCTGAGCCAGCTTCCAATCATCCGGCGTGACGCCATACAGCGCGGCGCGCGCGGCATTCTGATCACGAAGTGACATGGCTCTCTCCAACACTTTTCTCGGCGTGGGAGCAAAAAATCCCATGGTGGCATGAACATTCTGTAAAGCATGCCGGCTGAGGCCCTGTTAACCGTTGCGCCGTTCTGCCCCTCCGGTTGGAGGGTTGGAAAGAACTCGCGCCAAACTCGCACGCATCCGCCGATAGGCGTGGCGTTCGCATGCCCGAGGCGGCGCGGGTCACCGGGAAGAAGCGCCCTCAGATCGAGTGACAGGGGCCGGTTTCCATGCACGGGATGAGGAGCGGCAACCCGGATCTCCAGAGCCGATCCCGCCCGGCTGCGTCGCGGCGTCATGGCGCCCGGAAAACCCTTCGCGGATGAGGAAAGGCGCCGCCCCCTCCGCAGGACCTGCCCGACATCATAGGGCCTTCAAGACATCACAGGACCCGCACGATGCGAAAAAACCAGCCGCAACAGCCGGGAAAGCTCAGCGGATGACGTGCTGGCGCCGCAGATAGGCCTGCCATTCCGCGCGGCTGCCGGTGAAGGCATTGCGATCCACCGGTCCCCTTATGCCCGGCACGCGCCCCGTGGTCGTGTATTGCCAGAACAGCCAGTCACGATTCTCGTAGCGCTCATGCGGCTCGGCGGCCACGGACCGTAGCCAGTAAGTGTAGTCCTTGAAGTGGCCTTCCAGCACATCCGCGTGAAACGGAATGTCCGTGTAGATGATCGGCCGCTTGCCTGTGTGTTTTTCCATCGCTTTCAGCATCGTCGCGATCTTCCTGCGGGCGAGATCGGGGTCGATCTTCTTCGGACAGGTGCGCGAATGGCCGTTCCATTCGACATCGAGCACCGGAGGCAAGGCGTCCTTGTCGTTCGGCACGTTCTTGATGAACCAGTCAGCCTGCTCATGGGCCGGGCGGCACCAGAAAACGAAATGATAGGCCGCGCGGGGGATTCCATGCGCCTTCGCCTGCCGCCAGTTCTCGTGGAACCGCTCGTCGAGATGGTCGCCCCCCTCGGTCGCCTTGATGAAGGCGAAGGCCGTGCCCGCGCGCTTCACCTCGGCCCAGTCGATCTCGCCCTGCCATTTGGAGACATCGATGCCATGCACGGGGAAGGAATGCGCCTTGCGAACGCCTTCATGCGGCTTGGCATCGCTCTTGAGCGGATAATGCGCGCGCTCCACGGTTCCGGCCGCGGAGCAGGCGGTCATCAACAGCGCAACGACGCCGAGAACGGCCGCGCGCCAGTGTGCGGGAGGAGGAAAAAGGCGGGACACGAAGCGAACCTCTTGTCTCGAAACAAGCTTTGAAAACATTCCGACCGGAATGGCAGCAATGCGGCGAAAAATGTTAAATGCTTGTTCAGAATTGGCTTCGAGGCGGCCTGAACGCGAATTGGCGTTAACAAGGCCCTAATCTCAGGACAGCCCGAACCACAGGGTCGCAACGCCCAGGAAGGCGAAGAAGCCGACCATGTCCGTGACGGTCGTGACGAAAGGGCCGGAAGCCACCGCCGGATCGATCCCGATCCGGTCCAACGCCAGCGGCACGAGCACGCCCGCGAGGGCCGCCGCGATCAGGTTCACGATGATCGCAATGCCCATGACGAGGCCGAGATCGACGGAGTTGAACCACACGGCCGCAACCGCGCCCATCAGCAGTGCGAAGGCGAGGCCATTGAGCAGCCCGACGCGAATCTCGCGCGCCACGAACCGTCGCGCGCCACTCCCGCCAAGCGCACGCGTCGCCAGCGCGCGCACCGCGACCGTCATGGTCTGGGTGCCCGCATTGCCGCCCTGGCTCGCGACAATGGGCATCAGCACCGCAAGCGCCACCATCTTCTGCAGCGCACCCTCGAAGAAGCCGATGACGGCGGATGCAAGGATGGCCGTGACCAGATTCACGAAGAGCCACGAGAATCGCCGGCGCGCGG
>NZ_JBJTDY010000185.1:0-16716 GCF_046092605.1 Rhabdaerophilum sp.
TCCTGGCTGTGGTCGGCCTTGAAGTCGACCGGCGCGGCTGGCGCGGTGCGGGTTGCGAAGGCGTACATATCGAGGCCCATCGTCGTTTCCTTTAGTTGGTTTGTCGTACCGAAGGACGCGAACGAAAGGCCGGTTGGCCAAAAGGCGGGATGTCCTGACCAACACGGGTCCCGCCCTGGCGGGACTGGCGCGGGCCGGTCATGGACAGACGGCCGCCGACCGGCAGCCTCGCGGACGATCCTTCCCCACGACCAACCACCGGAAACGATGGATGGAGCCGAATGCGGTTGGCGCAACCTGCGATCAAGGCGCACGGCGCGATGTCATGGCCTTCTGCAAGTCAGCGAGGTACAGGTCGGTATGTGACCCAGGCGGGGCGATGATCCGGCCAACGAGCCGGACGAGCGGGTTCGCGATGGTCACGCGTTCGGTGACATCGAGCCGGCTGCCTTCGCTCGAGACAGTGAATCGGCCGACCCACTCGCCGCTAAAGCCACGCGCGGCGACATAGGAGATCGCAAAGAGCTCGTTAGGGCGGCTGTCCTCGAGCTGGAAAACGATGCGGTCGCCGGCCTTGGTGTGTTCGACCCAGCTTCGTCCGTCTTCGACAACCTCGACTTTGCCAATGTCGGTACGCCATTCGGACTGCCGTCCAACATCAGCCACTGCGCTGAAAACGCGGTCGACCGGTTGAGGGATCATGACCGTTCGCTTCGCCTCGGTCGTCTTGGGCAGAAGCAAGCCTGCAATCAAGGCGAGCCCAGCAACGGCGAGTACGGCTCCACCAATCACGATGAGCGTTTTCATCGGTCACGCCTCCTCAATGTGCCGATCGGGACGACGGGTCTCGTAGTCGTAGACGGCCAGCTGCTTGCGCAAGGGCGAGACCCTGACGCCCTCGTTCTGCAACAACGCCGCTTGTCGCTCGACCCCGCCCGGGAGCTTCGGATTGAGAAAGCCGCCCTTGCGCAGAACCCGCCACCACGGCGTCAACTCGGCCTGAGGAACGCCGCGCTGTCGACGCTCTTCGGCGGCTCTCGCCGCCATGTTCGCGAAAATCGCGGTCGAGACCGGACAAGCGACAGCCACTTTGTGGCGTCTTGCCAAAGCGGCGCGAAGATCATCGAGGGTGACGACTTCACCCGGCTCAATCCGTCGGATCAGCGCATCGACCTCCGCCGGACTGGAGACGACCATGGCCCCGCCTTTGGCCTCGGCGTAACCCGGTGCTCCAGGCGGAATGAGATGGATGATGTGCGGCTCCCGGCCGTTGTTCAGATGATCAATTGCGGACTTCTTCTTGGGCATTGCGTCTCCGATGGTCGCTGTTCAATTTTCTATTCAGCTAGCGCTAGAGCAGCGCCTCGGGAATAAGACTATTTTGTTCATTTTTTGTTCGCTCAATCAAGTGATGCGGTAACACAACCGAGTCGCCATTTCCGGAGCCGCGAAAAAAGGCCCCGCCGTCGCCGGCGGAGCCTTTCCGAGGACCGCGCGCCTCAGCCGATGACGATCTCGGTCGGCGCAACGGCATCCCGCTCGACGGCGCAGACGAAGTGCCCGAGCCGATCGCAGCGGCGCAAGCCGGGAACGATGGCGAGGACATCGTCCTCGCTGATCAGCGTCCAGACGAGGCCCTCGGGCTGCGCCCAGACATGGGCGGTCGCCTCATCCGAGGTGTCGAACAGGAGCCCGCCGAAGGGCGCGTCGGGACGCGGATTGGCCTGAGCGGGCTGGTAGGTCGCGGCCCATGTGGCGAAGGCCTCCGAGTGCTGGTTGCCGGCGACCCGCGCCTGCGTCTCGGCGAGCTGCACGTGCAGCGCGGCGATGGCCGCGCCGAGATGGCCGACGAGGCCGATGAAGTCGAGCCCGGCGAGAAGCGGCGTGGCGCGCGCGGTCGCGGCGGCGATGGCCGCCGGACAGGCGTCCGGGGCCAGCCCGAGGGCGGGGATGCCGCCATAGGCGAGCGTGCGGTTGAGTTCGTCGATGTGGTGCTGGATGTCCTCGGCGTCGGTGCGCAGATCGGCAAGGTTGTCGAGCCAGGCCTCCCGGGTCGCTTCGTCCAGCGTGCCGAAATCGGTGATGGCAATCGGGTTCGTCATGGTCATGTCCTCAAATGAATTCGTTTGAAAAGGGCGCCGCCCGGCCGGAGCCGGGCGGCGGGTCTTAGGTCAGGCGCGGGACCAGATCAGGTCGTATTCGCCGTCCACCTCGACGAGGTTCGCGTAGATGGGCGCGGCGAAGCTGGGGTCGTCGAGCTTCACGCTGACGTAGTCGCGCCCGCTCTTGCTCTTGCGGACCCAGCCCGCGCCGATATCGACCTTGCCGGCGCTGATGCGGAAGTCGGGGCCGGTTTCGCCGTTCTTCTCGACCGGGGTGATCGCCACCTTGGCCTTGAGGCCGAGGGTCTGGATCTGGCCGTTATAGGCGTTGTCGCTCTTGGTGAAGGTTCCGATGGTCGCCATTGTCAGTGTCTCCTTTGGTTTTGAGAGCCGCACCCTTGCGGCCTCGATGGACCCGATAGGGGCCGACCCGGCGACTGCCGCACCCGAAGGGCGAAGCGTGAGCGGCAGATGGCGTGGGCGCTGTTTTTTGAAGCGAAGCGGCGCGAGGAAGCCGGCCACAGGCCGGCGGGGACAAAACTGCGCCAACGCCATTGCGGCAACAGGCGACGGCGTCGGCCATGGTCCATCGATCAAGAGGCCGCTGGGCTGCGGGTCTTCTGCCGTTTCAAGGAGACACCGGCGCACCGTCGGACCGATCCTGTCTGGCGACAGGCCAACGGCGCGCGAGATCAACGAGGCCTTGGGGATCGAGGCGGTCACCTAGCTATGGAGACGCGAAACCGCGCACGGCCTGCCATCGGCCCGCTCGGGTCACAGGCGCGGGCTGGGTTTGCCGACCTGAAGAGCGGCGTCGTGCCCGGCGTGAGGATCACGTCACCCCGACCACGCGACCAAGCGAAACCTTGGCGGGGCAAGGGAGGGCCTTGGCTGATCGGTTTCGCCTGAACCGAAACCCGCGCAGCCTCTGCCGCGCGCCCGTTCAAACCTCAGGACCATGACGGCCCGGTTGGCACAGGATTGGCGAGCGGGCGAAAGTGGATGAAGAGGTGTTGGCCTTGCTGGGCCGCGAGACGCTCCGCGACGAGGAGCGCATCACCGAACTCGACGAAGCGCTGGCCGTGCCGCTGGTCCGGCTCGATGATCTCCCAGTCTGCTCCGCTATTGAAAATCCAAATCGCCACGATGTGCCTCCTCGAAGGCTTATGGCGGCGTGCGCGGTTCATGTGCCTGACATGAGAAAGCCGCCCGAGAGGGCGGCTTTCCAGAGGCTACGGCCAAGTCAAGATGTCAGTCGCTTTTACGCCGCCCGAAGAGCTTGGCGATCCCTTGCAGGAGGAAGCCGAAAGCGAGGAGCGCGAGGGGCGCGACGATGCCGAGGCCGAGCACGACGCCGAACGCATCCGGGCTCTTGAGAGTGCCCGAGATCAGAACGGCCAGGATCATGACGATGATGGGATAGGCCATGGGAATGTCCTTCGTGAGAGGGGGAAGCGGCGGCGCGCCGAAGCGCGCCGCCTGAGGTCCGTCAGGCCGCGTGCTCGAAGGCAGGCTCGTTAGACAGAGCCGTCTCGTCCTCGATCTCGTCGGCCTCCTCGCCGGGCTCCTCCTCGGCTTCCGGAGCCTCTTCCCATGGCGGGGTCTCCTCGACCGGGCCTTCCGCCGTCACGGCGGGGAACAGCATCGCGCCGGGGAGCCAGTCGCGCCCCTTAAGGTCATAGTCGGGGGCCTCATCGGTCGCGGCCTTCGTCCGCTCGAAATGCTTCACCAAGGCCTCGACGAGGCCCGCCTTGGAATAGTCCTTGAGCGCGCCCATGCGGATCGACGCGCCGCTCTCCTAGCTGGTCCTTGCGGCGCTTCGAGAGGAAGGCCGCGTCCGGTCGCCAATGGCGGCGCATGTCGATCCCGAGATCACCGGCCACGGCGTTGAACAGGGACCGGCCCCGGTCGAGGCTGTCGAGCGAGCCTTGGCCGAAGGTCAGCACGGTCAGGAGCGTGTGAAGCCGCTCCAATTCGCCGTCCGGCATCGCCTTGACAGCCTCATAGACCTTCACCGGGTCCTTGGACTGCGCGGGGAGCCATTCCCAGTCTCCGCGCGCGGCGCGGCTGTAACCCTTCTCCATCTCCCGGAACGGCGCGGCGAAGGCCGCGCATTCCGCCTCGATGCGCCGGAGGGTAGCCGGGGCTTCCCCCTCTTCGAAGGCGGCGAGCGCCGGATGCGGGTCGAGCGTCACCCGGCCTGTCCAATCGCTGGCGTTCAGCATCTGGACGATGGCGATCTCGCGGGCCTTGCGCGGGTTGTCGAGGAGCGCCGCCATGACGGCGAGGCTCTTATGGGCCGACAGGTTGCGCACCACGGGCGCGACATATTCGGCTTGAACCTTGGGCTTGGCGGGGGCACGGGTCGCCTCGACAACATCGGGGCGGACGGGGCGCTTGGCGAGGTTCTCGCGAACCTCGACGCGGCCCGTCGGGGTCATGTGAATGACCACTCCCGGTGCGTCCCCCTCGCCCGCCTCCTTGAACTGCCACCATTGGGCATAGGGCGCGCGGATCACCTCGACCCAGCGGCCTTGCGCCTCGTGGCGCGCGACGAGCGCCGCGACGGCTTCCTCCTGCAAGCGCAGGAACTGCTCGACATCATCGAACAGCGTCTCGGCCTCATCGGCAAAGAGGTCGGTGGTGACGGTGCCTGTATAGGCCTCGGGCGGGAAGATGGCTTCCGCCCGGCTCGGCTTCTCGCCCGCGAGCATGTCGCGGATGGTCTCGGGCTCGGCCTCCCAGCGCTCGCCGGAGAGGCGGTCCAGCACGGCGCGCTGCTGGTCGCTGGTCCCCAAGGTCAGGGCTTCGGCGCAACCGAGCGACAGATCCCCGGCGCGGACTTGCTCCTTGGCCTCCTCGCAGAGCGAGGCCAAGGCCAAGCGGCGCTTGACGGTCAGGACCGACACGCCCGCCTTGGCGGCGACATCCTCCAAGGATGCGCCCCCTGCCAGAAGCCGGGCGAAGGCCTCGGCTTCATCGAGCGGGGCCAAGGCCTCGCGCTGGATTTTCTCGACGGTCGCGAGGCGGAGCGTGTCGTCGTCGGAAAGTCCGTTACGGACCTCGACGGGGATGGGCGCGTCTTTCGGCCAGTCGCCGCGCTCAGCCAGAAGCGAGAGCGCCCGGAAGCGGCGCGCCCCGGAGATGATCTCGAACTTCTTGCCCTTCTTGCGGACGACGAGGTTCTGCAGAAGCCCGTCGACAAGAATCGAGGCGGCGAGGCCCGCCAAGGCGGCTTCATCCATCACTTTGCGCGGATTGGCCGGGGGCGGAACGAGTTGGGATAGGTTCACGGTCTCAATGGTCATGGTCTGTCTCCTTGGATGGCTTGGGGTTCACGAGAAGCCCGCCCGTCCCTGCCGGAGACGGGCGGGACGGGTCAGGCGCGGATGCGCCCGAAGCGGTTGGCCTCGGCGGCGTAGGCCGTCAGGCTCTTGGTTGGCCGGAAATGCAGGTCGCGCTCGATGGCGAGCCCGCCGGGGCCGCGCACGGCTTCCAACTCGGAAAGCCGCACGCTGCCAAGTTCGGGGCATCCGAAACCGAGATCGCAGAGCCCGAAGGCGATATCCTCGTCCTCGGGGTCGAGCTCGGACAGGAGCCAGGTCGCGCCACCCCACGGGGTGAAGAGCTTCACCACCGGGAACACGTCTGGCGTGTTCCCGTCCTCGGCGATGGCGGCGGCGGCGGCGCGACCATTGGCCAACATCCGCGCCTTTTGCTCGGGGGTCAGGAGGGCCATGGTCAGGCCCTCCGTCCGTCGTGGTCGGTCAGGACCATGTCGGGGGTCACCGCCACGAACAGCGGCGACATGACATATTCCGCGCCGGTCTGCTCCGCGGCGACGATGGCGGCGCTTGGCCGCCCGTCGACGAAGCACGAAAACAGCGCGAAATTGCTGAAATCCCCGCTCGAAGGCGCGTTGAACGCCTCCCGATGGGCCGGGGTGATATGGGTCTCGGTCATGGCACTCCTCCTCGATTTTGCGCGAGCAAGCCCGCGCTTGCTCGCCTGCCTCGCGGCGAGCAGCGGGGGAGGACGGGTCAAGGCCGAGGGGGGACCACCCGGCCTGCAGGGAGCGTCAGCGACTGAAGGCTGGGGGATCGCGCCTTGACGCGGCCGGGGGTAAGGCCCCCGGCATCAAGTGCGCGCAGCGACCGCCGTGCGAGCCGTTCTTCGGGGCGTTGCGGGGCCTTGCCCCGCAGAATGGGTAGCGGAAGACCGGAAAAGCGGGCTGGAGCCCAGGGGAAGGCGTTCCCCATGAATAATGATCGGCAGAGCGGATCAGGACATCTCGTTGTTCATGACATCGTCGAGATGACGCAACACACTCGCTGTCAGTCGAGCTTTTCGGATTTCCACGGTGAGTTCCGCGACCGCTTGCGGATGAACCTGTTCCGCACCGTTGAAGGCCCAGATAACGACGCGGGTGACCGCGTGCAGGGCTTCCAGCGCCATGTCGAGAAGATGGGTATCGACATGAGCTTTGCTCGTCTCCCGTTTGCGTTTCTCTCCGAACCAAGCGGGATTGCGGATGAACACGGCGCTTTCGTCAAACAAGAGCGGCGCGCCATGGAAAAGCGCGTGCCGATACGCGACAAGGTCTTCGACTGCCTTCGCGGTCTCGGAGAGTAACCGGTTGGCATCCGCGCTGAGATCGGGTCGAGGTTCCCCGAGATCTTGGACCCATCTGCTGATCGATGTTGTGTCTGTCGAGGGGCGCTGTCCCTCGACAAGTTCGCCATTCAACCGCCAAAGCGCCATTTCGAAATAATGTTCAAACGTCGTCCATCGCACCGCGAAGGCGCCAATACGAAGCAGGACCTCGGCCGGTAACCCGCGCTGTTGCAGGTCGCGCAAATTGTCATCGGTGTTCATCACCAGAATGGAAACACGTCAAACGCCCAAGGCGAAGCATCTTGAGCGCGATGCTGTCCGGTTTACGCAACTGGTTGAGGCGCCGCACGATCAGCGCGGCGCCTCGTATCGCAACTACCGCGCCACGCGGTAGCGCCCCTGCCGGAACGTCCAGCGGCGACCGTCGACCAGTAGGTCGCGCCAGCCATTCGACGTGGTCCGCGCCGGCTTAACCTCGCTGGCGATGATGTCGGCAAGCGATCTCGGCCGGTGTGTCGTCAGGTCGAAGACGAACATCGCGCAGCCCCGACTGCCGCAGTGGAACGGGTGCAGGAGCTGGACGATGACTTCGGGCCGGCCATCGCCATTGAGGTCGACCATCTGGAACTCGAGATGGACCGGAACACCGTCGGATTCCTCGGCGGCGCGCATGTCGTCGGCCAGGGCGTCGACAACGCGGGCCTGAACGTCGAGCGGCGCTTGATGCGAGCCGGCCACTGCTGGGATTGCGAGAGCCGAGAGGGCGAGAAGGGCAAGAAGCGGTGTCATGGGCTTGGTCTCCGTGTCGGGCCGCCCCATGCGGCCTATCGACGGCAAGGAGAGGCCTGCGACCGGACCGGTCGCGCACCCGAAGGGCCGAAACAGCGTGGAGGACGGCATAAGCCGTTGCGCGGCTGGAAGAGCAGGCCAACTTGCCAAAGTCGATTGCTGCTGAGTGGCTCCGTCCTGGAGGCACAAGGAACAGATCGGTCGCGGGTCTCTTGAGGAAATGGATGACGTTCAGTCCGGATCGGGGCGCAAACCGGAACTCGGCTCGCGTCACTG
Organism: Rhabdaerophilum sp.; assembly: GCF_046092605.1. NCBI lineage: Bacteria > Pseudomonadati > Pseudomonadota > Alphaproteobacteria > Hyphomicrobiales > Rhabdaerophilaceae > Rhabdaerophilum > Rhabdaerophilum sp. Next base: position 7,782 of record NZ_JBJTDY010000185.1, read on the forward strand.
ATATTAGGCACGAAGACGGCAAACGGGCATTTTCATGATCGCACTCATCCAAAAAGGGCGTTTCTATATATTGACAGTGAGCACTCGTTCATATATATAATTCGTATGATCGACTCAGTCCGCTCCCGCCTCGGCCGCCCCGTTGACCATTCCGCACGCACTGCAAGGCGCCAGCAGATCATGGACGGAGCGCGCAGCTGTTTCCAGCAGCATGGCTTCCATGCTGCGGGAACGGCAGAGATCGCGGCCGCTGCAAAAGTCAGCGTGGCCAACCTCTACCAGTATTTTTCGAGCAAGGACGAATTGATCATTGCCATCGCCGAGGAGGACCTGAGCTCCGACCTCGCGCTCCTCGCGATGATCAAATCTGCAGGCTCCATCGAAAGAGCCATTGAACTCGCGGCAGAGGCAATCGCCCACGAGGCGAGTGATCCTTCGGTGTCGCGCTTGCGGCTGGAGGTCTCGACCGAGGCGACGCGCAACCCCGGCGTGGCCGATGTGGTGCATCGGGCCGAGCAGATGCAACGTGCGGCGCTGGAGGATTGGATCCGTCAAAGCCAGGCGCGCGGCGAAATGCCCGCAGATCTCGATCCGGAAACGTCCGCTTTCGGGCTGCTCTGCCTGATTGATGGCGCCTTCGCCCGTGTCGCGACGGGCGCCTTGGCACCGGATTCCGCAGCTCTGGAGCTCATGCCCGCTATCCGTGCCATGTTTCGCATCTGAGCGACAACGAACTGTCCGTCAAAGGCATGTTTTCATTATGAGTAAGTCAGCACTTATAAAAAAGAAAAGTCCGTTCCGGGCCTCTGTCGCGACAGGTGCAGGCTCCACTTTCGTGAGCGGCATCGTGACCATGGCGGTGACATGGTCGCTTCTGTCGGGGGGTGTGAGTGCAGCCTATGCCGGCTTCGCGGCTGCCTGCCTGGCACTGCCGGTCTCGATCGGCATGTTTGTGGGCGGAGGGTTGATTGACCGCTTCGGAGCAAGGCCGGTTCTGTTGATGTCGAACCTGCTGACGCTGGGCGCAGCTTTTGCTGCAATGGTGCTCGTTCTGACGCAGGCGGAGACTCTCGTCGGCATCGTGGCTCTGCTGGCGTTGTCGAACGGGCTCGGCGCGCCTGGCGTTATCGCTCAGGATGCGCGCTTGCCGCAGCTTGCGAGGCTTGCCGGCCTGAGGCTGGAAAGGGCGAATGGCCTTCGAGATCTCGCATATCAGATCGGCATGATTGGCGGCCCCGCATTGGGTGTGCTGGCTGTCGAGTTCGTTGGTTTGAAGGGTTCGCTCGGCATAGCCGTCGCTTTGCTTGGCATCATCGCCATTGTTGATGCCGTGTTCTTCCCCCGTTTCCGTGAAGGCCATCCGGTGGTGGCCGCGAAAGAACGCGCAGCAAATCCGTTGAGGCGGATTCTCGGGGACCGGACACTGAGAGCGGTGGTGCTCCTCGCCTTGCCGCTTGTGGCGATTTTCACCTCACTTGACGAGATTCTCGCGCCAACCCTCGCCCTTTCGGCCGGTCTGGGCGGCAAGGCGCTGACAATTTTCCTGGCGCTGACCGGTCTTGCGACCTTCACCTCGGCGGCGACCTTTGCCAAGGCCGGCCACAGGATCTCAAAGCGAAAGCTCGTGATCGGCGGCGTGGCCATTTCTGCCATGGGCTTCATCGCGCTCGCCGCCATCCCGGCGCGCGAGGCCTTCTTCATCGCGCCGGTGCTGATCGGATGTGGTGTAGGCCCGTTGTGGCCGGTGCTGCTGACCGCAATCCAGTCCCGCGTGCCGCGCGCCGAGCTGGGCGGCGTCATCGGTGCGCTATCCGCCGTGTCGCTGTTGGCGCAGCCAGCCTCGTCATTGGCGACCGGGCCGGCAGTTGCGGCCCTCGGAGCGCCGACAGTCGCATGGGTCATCGCAGTGATAGCTGGCGGCCTTGCTTTTCTCGCACCGTTCCTCGGTGGCCTGCGCGAGCTCGATCCGCCGTCGACGAAAGGGAATGCGTCGCCGATTGATGCCGGCGATCGGCTCAGGTTCATCGCCGGTGCGCTCGCGGCGGCCGTTGCTCTCTTGGTCGGATACCAAGTTTTTTCCAGCACCAAAGTCCGACAGGCTGACCCTTCGGTTGTCGCGACAGCGCATGCGGCTCAGCCGGTCATGGGCATCGGCGCGCTCGGTCGCATTGAGCCCGCATCGCGCATCCTCCGGATCAGTGCGCCGCTGGGTGCGGAGCCGCCGCGCATTGAACGGATCCATGTGCGCGCGGGTGACACTGTGATTGCTGGGCAGATCATCGCTGTCATCGCCGATCATGCCATTCGAACTGCGGCTGTCGCGGTCGCAGAGTCACAGGTGAAGGTCGCCGAGGCGGAACTCGCCCGTATCAGGGCCGGTACGCGGCCGTCGGAGCTTGCTGCGCAACGGTCTCGGATCGATGCTCTCATGGCTCAGGTCCAGTTCGCCCGAACGACCCTGGAACGCCGTGTGGTGCTGATGCGGTCTGACGCCGCCTCCGCAGCACAGTTCGACGATGCGAAGGCCACGCTTTCGCGTCTCGTCGCCGAACTCGCTGCGGCTGAAGCGGTTCACGAGACTTTGGCGCAGGTCCGTGCCGAGGATATCGCTGTGTCCGAAGCCGCGCTCGGTCGGGCGCGCGCTGACCTTGCGCAGCGGCGCGCCGAGCTCGAGCTCAGTCAGATCCGCGCGCCGATCGACGGCACGGTTCTGGCAGTCAATGCCCGTGAGGGCGAGCGGGCAGGGCCGGATGGTTTTCTCTCCCTCGCGGATCTCCGCGCCATGGAAGTCGTCGCCGAGATCTATGAGAGCGATGCATCACGCCTCCGGATCGGTCTTCCAGCGGAGGTGCTTCTGCCTGGCATCGAAGTGCCGCTTTCGGCTTATGTCAGCGAGATCGGCTGGCTCGTGCGCCGCAACGATGCGATCGGCACAGATCCTGTGGCCCGTATCGATGCACGCGTCATCGAGGTGCGCCTGCGCCTCTCACCAGAGGTGAGCGATCGCGTGACGCGGCTTTCCAATATGCAAGTTGCGGTACGCATCCATGCCGACGAGAAGCCCGCAGTCTCGGGACCGCGATAATGCGCTCTATTTGGCTCGCATGCCGCCTTGCCTGGCGACAACTGACCCACCAGCCGGCGCGGCTTGCGAGCGCCGTGGCCGGCGTGGCCTTCGCCTGCCTGCTTGTTTTCATGCAGTTGGGCTTCCACGACGCCCTTTTCGACAGCGCGACCTCGACCGCCCGGGCGATCCGTGGCGACATCATCATGTTCAGTCGCCAGTCCGAGACGACCTCACGAACCTCCGGCTTGCCTCGTGCCCGGCTGATGCAGGCGCTTGCCGATCCGGATGTCGCCCGCGTGACGCCCGTTTATCTGGGCCAGGTCATCTGGAAGAACCCGGAAACGGCTGTGCGCCGCTCCATCATGGTTTTGGGGGCAGACCCTGATTCAGGGGTGTTCGCGCTTGAAGGCGCCAGTGCGGCTGCCGAGCGATTGCGCCAGCGCGATACGCTGCTTTTCGATGCGCAATCCCGGCCCGAATATGGTCCGATCGGCGAGCGCCTGGCCCGCGGTGCAACGACGGTTGAGGTCGCCAACCGCACCACGGAAGTGGTGGGCCTTTTCCGGCTGGGAGCCTCCTTCGCGGCCGATGGCAACCTGCTCACGAGCGACGTCAATTTCCATCGGCTGGTGCGCGATCGGATTCCGGACATGGTCGATGTGGGGGCTGTGTTCCTGAAGGCTGGCGCGGATGTGAGTGCGGTGAAAGCCCGGCTTCAGCGGCTGCTTCCTGATGATGTCCGGGTGATGACGCACGATGAGTTCATTGCGAACGAGCGTGCCTATTGGGCAAACTCGGCCGCCATTGGCTTCATTTTTCTCTTCGGCGTCGGGATGGGCCTGATTGTCGGGTTTGTGATTGTCTATCAGATCCTCTTCACCGACGTCGCCAACCACCTGTCCGAATACGCGACGCTGAAGGCGATGGGCTATACCGACGGCTATTTCCTCAAGGTTGTCTTCAGCGAGGCTCTAATGCTTGCCGTGCTCGGCTTTATGCCTGGCTTTGCCCTCTCGTGGTGGCTGTTCGGAGTCTCGGCAGATGCAACCTTCCTGCCGATGTTGCTCCGGCCCGACATGGCGGCCTTCGTGTTCGCGCTGATCTTTACGATGTGTGCCGCATCCGGCGCGGTTGCCGTTCGCAAGCTGCGCGATGCCAACCCGGCTGATATGTTCTGAGGGTTGCGCCATGAGGCATGTCATCGAGATCAAGGGTCTTGGACACTGGTTCGGTAAGGGCGAACTTCGGAGACAGATCCTGTTCGACGTCGATCTCTCGATTGCACCGGGCGAAATCGTCATCCTCACCGGACCGTCCGGCTCCGGGAAGACCACGTTGCTGACGTTGATTGGTGCTCTTCGAGCTGTGGAGCGCGGAAGCCTCAATCTGTTCGGGCACGAGTTAAACGGCGCCAGCGAAGATGACCGGATCGCGGTGCGCCGACGCATCGGCTTCATCTTTCAGCAGCACAATCTCCTTGGCTTCCTTTCAGCTCGCCAGAACGTCGAGATGGCCCTCGAACTCGACCCGATCATTGACGCCCATGAACGGCGTGACCGTGCAACCGCTATGCTTGCTAAGGTGGGGCTGGGGGAGCGGCTTGATCACCCGCCATCGAAGCTGTCCGGTGGGCAGAAACAGCGCGTGGCCGTCGCCCGTGCACTGGTCGGCAATCCCGACCTCGTGCTGGCCGACGAGCCGACCGCCTCGCTCGACAAGGTCACCGGGCAAGAGGTGGCGACGCTGATCGAGCGTCTCGCGCGGGAACGTGGTGCCTCGATCCTGCTCGTGACGCATGATCCGCGCATCCTCGGTATCGCGGATCGCATCGTCGCGATGGAAGACGGCCGCATCGTGGATGCCACCGATAACCGGCATGATTGACGTCGAGTTATCTCAGTTCCCGAAAATGTTAGTCGCGCGACCGACACTGTGTTTTTTGCACTTACTGTCGTTCACTGGATTTATTGAACGCGAGCGAATGACTGATTTCGATTCAAGTTTCCAAAGCCGGGAATGAAAGCAAGGATGGCGCAAAGGCCGCCCTCAGGCGGCCTCCTCCAGCTCGTCGACACCGTGAGCCTCCTCGGCCGGCTGCAAGCCGTCGAGGTAATCGACGGCCTGGGCGGCCTTGGACGCGGCGGTGAAGATGGCCTTCTTGTCGGCATTCAGGACGGTCAACCAGTGGCTGATATAGGCGGCGTGGTCGGGACGCGGGGTGTTGGCGATCCCGAGATCGGCGCAGAGGAAGGCGGCTCCCAGTTCGGCGACGAGTTCTTCCATGGCGTAGGCGTCATCGCCGAAGCGCTTGCCGAATTCCCGGTCGCAGCGGGTCTTGATGCCTGTCCAGTGGGTCAGCTCGTGCAGGAGCGTCGCGTAGAGGCACTCGGTCGCCGAGGATGTCGCCGACCCGACGAAGCGGGTGCGGTCGGGCATGTGGATCGTGTCCGTCAGGGGGCGGCAAAAGGCGCCTTCGCCACCGAAAGCGACACGGGCGCCGGTCGCGGCGACATAGGCCTCGACTTCAGCCAGCACCTCGGCCGGATTGGCGGGCGCTGCCGCTTCGGGGAGCGCGAAGCCGTCGACCTGGTTGGCGTTGAAGACGTAGCTCGCCTTGGCGATGAGGCGTCGGCCGCGTTCGGTCTCGCCGGTCTCGGGGTTGGTTTCGTCGACCGCGAGCTCCTTGAAGAAGACGATGAGGGAGGATTTCTCGCCCTTGCGGACCTGTGCGCCTTTCTCCTGCCATTGGCGGTAGGTGCCCCAGAGACCCGTGGTGAAGCCCCGTGCTTCGGCTGCGGCCCAGAGGGCCAGGACATTAACGCCCCGGTAGCGCTTGCCGGTGAGGGCGTTCATGGGGCGGGTATGGGTGACGCCGTGGCGGTGCCAGGGCATGTCCCATTGGCCGGCGCCGGCCTCGATGGCGGCGATGATCGTATCGGTGACTTGGGTGTAGACGTCGCGAGACGGGGAAGCGTTCATGGCGGTTCTCCTTCCGGTTCTTGCCGGAGGCCCGCGCCCATCGCGGCCTTCCGACGGCGACCGAAAGGCCCCGGCCAGTCCGGAACCCCGCACCCGAAGGGCTGGAACACCGAGGAGGACGGCGGCAGCCCGGTTTGTTGCTCCGCGAGGAGGCCGAAAGGCCGGGGAAGAAACCGGGATGTCCGCCGTTGCGGGGTCTGGCGCCGAGGGCCAGGTTCGCCCGCTCGGACAGGCCCGCATGGGGTGGTAATCTTGAACCGGAAGGATGTCGCTGAACGACAATCCCCGCCCAAGACGACATCCTAAGAACCGCCGACGCATCGTCAGCGGGCGTCGGTCCAAGATCGCATTCATGAACCGTTGACGGCGCGTGACCCTGCCGCCTCGACCTGTCACGCAAACGCGCTAATCTTTGGGTCAATGGCCGAAAAAGGGGGATGACCTGACAGCAACGCGGCCGCAAGGGAGCCGCGCATGTCTGACGAAAAGGGTAAGTCGGGCGGGTTTTTCTCGAAGCTCTTCAAGAGCCTCGACACGGCGTTCAACGCGCCACCGGTCGCCGAGAAGCCAGCCGAGCCGCCCAGGCCCACGGCTGCGCCGACAAAGCCCGAGCCGACGGTCACCTTGCGGCCGATGCCCGATGCCCAACAGCTGGAACGGGTCCCCAAGCCGATCAGGAGCTATTGGCTGATCCTGCAGCGCATTCCGATCATGGAGGATACGCGGGACTACTATCTCGGCTGCCTCCGTCGAAACGAGGTCGCGGAGGTCAAGCAATGGCTAGAGATGAAATATCTCCCGCAATTGCCGAAGGCGATCCGAGATGAACTCGAGCAGGTCGGCGGCGGAGCGCGCTGGGCCAGCTTCAAGTAGATGGACGAAGCCGGCCTCTTTCCGGAACGGGGCAAGCGTTACGAAGGCCAGGTCACTCTCGGCGAGACGGACAGTCCGGATGGCCGGCTTTTCGACATCGTGTTCAGCGGAGACGGCCATCTGCTGACGGTGGCGCCGACCGGCGCGGGCAAGACGCAGATTCATGTCCTGCCGGCGGTTTTTCAATATGCAGGCCCGATTGTCGCCCTCGATCCGAAGGGCGAGGTCTACCGCGAGCTTGCCTGGATTCGGCGCCAGCGCGGCAATGTGTACCCCTGGGCACCGTTCGAAGACGACATCCAGAGCGCCTGCTTCAACCCGCTCGACTTCGTGCTGGAATGGGAAGATGCGCTCGATATGGCGGACATGATGGTTCCGATTGGCGGCGAGCGCGACGCCTTCTGGAACACCTCGACGCGTCGCCTGCTCGCAGGGGTGATCTGGTACGTCGCGCGTTATGAGGATGAGGGTCAGCGAAACCTTCAGCGGGTCTATGATCTCGTCGTGAACCCGAAGGCGCCGGTCTCTCCTGCGCAATACACCGAACAGGGAGAGGTCGTGCTCCGCGGCCATGTCCTCCGGGAGCTCATGGACCTGACACAGGACCCGGTCCTGAAAAACCCGGCGGATTCGCTGGCGAGCCTGATGACGACCGAGAACATGCTGACGTCCTTCGTGACGATCGCGGAGAACCAGCTGTCGCATTGGGCCTCGCCCAGGATCGCGGCGATCACCCGCACCACGACCCCCGGCTTTCATCCTCGCGTGATCTGGGAGGAAGCGCGGATGCAGGATGTGGCGATCGCCAATGGGGTCGGCCAGCATGTCGGACGCAACGGGCGGGGCCTGAAGCACTCGGTGTTCCTGATCGTGCCTCCGCATCGGATCGCGACCTTCGCGCCGGTGCTGCGCGTCATCATCGGCGTGATGATCAAGGAGATGATCGCGGTCGCGCATACGGTCCAGGGCAAGGACAGGACCTCGCCCGGTATCCGACCGACCCGGTGATGTTCCTGCTCGACGAGCTGCCGCAGCTCGGCCATCTCGACCAGATCGAGAATGCAATTACGATCGTCCGCTCGGCCCGCATCCGGCTTTGGCTGTTCGCCCAGGATCTGGATCAGATGCAGAAGACCTACCCGAAATGGACGTCGATGGTCTCGAACTGCCGGGCCAAGATGTTTTACGGCATCAACGATCTGGCGACCGCCGAGCACATCTCGAAGTTTGTCGGCGAGACGAAGGAGCTGTTTTCGGACCGGGATCGGCACCTCATCAAGCCGCATGAGCTGCTCGGACCTGACATGGCCGGACAGCAGATCATTCTGGTGAGTGGCCTAAGGGCGATCCGGGCGCGCGGCATCCAGTTCCGCCATGAGCCCGGCATGCAGAAGGTCATGCAGGAGAAGCGCGATGATCACGCGCGTCCGGACTGGGACGAGCCGGAAACCGCCTCCGAGGATGAAACCTGACGGATTCGGACAGCCGCCGCCGCTGAACCACCGGCTGGGTCGGGCGCTCGTTGGTTACGGCGCTGGCGCGCCCTTCCTTCCGAACGCGGCCCTTAGCGCGTCGGCGAGCTTTCGGCGGGCTTCCGGCGAGAGCGTGTCGAGGTTCTGGCGCCGCCAAGCGACCGCCGGGAGATTCGCCGCCGCCGTCAAGCCGACGGCGTCCCAGTCCGCATTACCCTCCTCGATGCCGATCAGGAAAGCGCGATGGGCCTCCGGCATGTCGCCGGTGACACGCTCGATCATGGCTTCGCGCGCCGTTTCGAGTTCCGCAAGCGGGACCGGTTCCGCGGTCATGCCGACGAAGGCGCGGGCGAACTCCAGGGCAAGGTCCTTGCGCCGCGGCGCCAGGACTTCCGCCATGGGGCGGGTATGGCTGACGAGATAGACGAGGAAGGCGCGACGGAGATCGTCGTCGATGCCTTCCAGGGCCAGAAGATCGCGAACGTCGAACAGATCACGCGGGTGCTGCCGATCGAGCGCGGCGACGAGCTTGCCGGCGTAGAGA
>NZ_JBJTDY010000186.1:0-20901 GCF_046092605.1 Rhabdaerophilum sp.
GCTTTGTCCTCCCAGATTCGCCAGCTGGAGCAGCGGCTTGGCCAGCAATTTTTCGAGCGGCGCGGCCGGGCAGCTTCTCGATCTCGATCAACGCGCCGCTCGCGAGCTCATCGCGCACGACGATAGGCGGCAGCACGGCGAGGCCCGCACCCTCGCGCACCAGCAGGCGCATCATCGCCATGTCGTCGACCTCCGCCGCGATCTGCGGGAAAACGCCGAGGCTGTCCGCCAGCGCTTCGAACCCGAGCCGGACGCCGCTGGAGCGACCCGGCAAAACGAGCGGGTGCCGCGCGAGCCGCTCGCGGAGGGGAAGCCCGGGCTCGGCGAAAGCTGGCGCGCCGATGAGGCTCACCGGCTGCTCGTCGAGCCGGTGCACCACGAAGGATGTCAGGCCATCCCCCGCTGGCGGCTGGTTGGTGAGCACGAGATCGAGTTGCAGGCCCTCGAGCCCGAGAATCAGTTCCTCCGCCCCGGCCGAGCGCAGGACGACCTCGACATCCGCACGGCCCAGCAGCGGCCTCAGGAATTGCAGCTGGAAATTGCGGGAGAGCGTGGCCATCGCGCCGACGCGCAGCACGCGCCGCGCATGGCTGGCCTGCCGCAAGGTTTCCACCAGTTCGCGCCCGGTGGAGAAGATGGAATCGGCATGATCCAGCGCGATCCGCCCCGCTTCCGTGAGGTGCAAGGCCCTGCCGCGACGCTCGAACAATTGCTGCCCAAGCCGCTGTTCCAGCTGGCGGATCTGGGAGGAGAGCGCGGATTGCGCCACGTTCAGCCGCTCGGCCGCGCGCGTGAGGTTGCCCTCATGCGCGACGACCTGGAAATAGCGGAGATGGTGATAATTGAGATCCATTTCGTTCTAAATATCAGAATGGAATATTCCAATCAATCTATTTTTATGGATCATTCGCCTGGGTTAGGCAGCCTGCGACCGTTTTTCCACGAGGCCTTTCATGTCCACTGCCCTTCTGCCGCTGCTCGCCCCGGCCGCGCTTCTCGTGCCCGCCTTCCTCGCAATCGCCATGCCCGGCCGTCGCCCGCGCGGCCTGCTGATCGTCGCGGAGAGCGCGGCGCTGGCGGCGCTGGGCGTGGCCATCGCCAGCCTCGCGCTGCTGATCGGCCAGGGCGCGCAGACGAGCCCGCTTCTCGGCGTGGGTCTCTTCGGCCTCAGCGTGCGGCTCGATTCGGTGTCGGTCAGCATGCTCGCGTTGGTCGCCTTCATCGGCTGGATCGTGCTGCGCTACTCGGCGCGCTCCCTTGATGGCGAGGCGCGTCAGGGCGAGTTCATCGGCTGGATGGCCGCGACGCTCTCGGCCGTGCTGCTCTTCGTGGTTTCCGGCAACCTCGTCCAGCTCGCGCTCACCTGGGTGCTCACGAGCCTGTTCCTGCACAAGCTTCTGCTCTTCTACCCCGAGCGCGCGGCGGCCCGGCGCGCCGCGCGCAAGAAGTTCCTCTTCGCGCGGCTCGGTGATGCCGCGATGATCGGCGCGGTGGTCCTCCTCATTGCCCGCACCGGCACCAGCGATCTCGCCAGCGTGATCGCGGCGCTGAAATCCGGCCAGAACGGGCTGATGGTGGTGATCGCCGCAACGCTGATCGCACTGGCCGCCCTGCTCAAGAGCGCGCAGTTCCCCACCCATGGCTGGCTCACCGAGGTGATGGAAACGCCGACGCCGGTTTCCGCTCTGCTTCATGCCGGCGTGATCAATGCCGGCGGTTTCCTGCTGATCCGTCTCGCGGATGTGCTGCTGGCCGCGCCCGGCGTGCTTGCCCTTCTGGTGATGGTCGGCGGCTTCACCGCGCTCTTCGGCGGCCTCGTGATGCTCGCGCAATCTTCGGTGAAGACCGCGCTCGCCTGGTCCACCGTGGCGCAGATGGGGTTCATGATCCTGCAATGCGGCCTTGCGCTCTTTCCGCTCGCGCTTCTGCACATCATCGCGCATTCGCTCTACAAGGCGCATGCATTCCTCGCGTCCGGCACAGCGGTGGAGGTCGTGGCCTCTGGCCGGCGGCCCGGCCCGGTGGCGGTGCCCAACCTCAAGGCGGTGGGCCGTGCCTTCGTGCTGGCGCTGGCGATCTATGCGGGTATCGCGCTGGCCTTCGGTCTTGACGGCAAGTCCCCGCAGGCGATTGCGCTCGGCGCGATCCTGATCCTCGGTGTGGCCTATCTCCTCGCGCAGGGCCTCGCGGATGCCGCTCCGCGCGCGCTGACCTGGCGGACGAGCCTCCTCGCGGGGCTCGCTTCGGTCAGCTACTTCGCGCTCCAGCGGATCGCGGAAGCGCTTACGGCCGGTGCCCTGCCTGTCACGCCCTCGCCGGGACCGCTCGAATGGGGCCTCGTGGCCCTCGCAATGGTGAGCTTCGGCCTCGTGGCCTTCGCGCAGGCGACCTTCCCGCTCTGGTCGGATCATCCTGCGGCGGCGGGTCTGCGCGTGCATCTCGCCAACGGGCTCTACGCGAACGCGGTCTTCGATCGCTGGCTGGGCGGCTGGAAGCGAACCCCCTCCGCCTGACGCTTCTCCCCCCCTTTTTCAGCCCCGAACGGGAGCCTCCGATGACCCTGAACACCCTCAACCACGAGACGCCGCTTTCCCGTGAAACCTTGCTTTCCCGTGAAACCTTGCTTGCCCATGCCGAAGCCGCGATCCGGCTGATCCCGCCGGCATGGCCGCTCGCCGCGACGGTGGCCGTGAACCCCTTCCTCGGCCAGACCGGGGATGATCTCGCGACCGTCGGCGCGCGCCTCGGCCGGATCGCTGGCGTGAAGACAACCATGCCGCGCAACTGGTATCGCGAGCGGATCGCCACGGGTGCGATCAGCGATGCCGATCTCGAAGCCGCGCTTGCCGCTTGCCCGCATTTCGTCAAGCCCGCCGATCTCGCGGCCCTGAAGGCGAAGATCGCGACGGAAGCCCCCGCCCCGGCGGCCTTGCCGAGCATCGCCGATCTCGCGGCCGAGATCTCGGGCCTCGATTGGCCGGCGCTGATCGCCGACCGGATCGGCTTCTGGGCCGCGGGTTACTTCGATGAGGGGCAGGCACTCTGGGCGGCACCCAGGGGCAAGCGGCCGTTTACGGCCTGGCGCGCTTTCGCGACGCAGGATCTGACACCCGAGCTGCATGGCCTCACGGGCTTCGCTGCCCGCGCGCAGGACTGGCCGGATGATCCGCTCGCCGTGATCGCCGAGGCGCAATCCGCGCTCAATCTGCCAGCCGAGGCTCTCACCAGCTACTTCCATCAGATGCTGCACGGTCTGCTGGGCTGGTCGCAGACCGCGCGCTACCGGCTCTGGCAGGCGGAACTCGCGGGCGAGACCGACGCCGCGACGCTCGACATGCTGGCGATCCGCCTCGCCTTCGAAATCACGCTCTTCGCGCAATATGAAGGGCCGATCAGGGCACTCTGGAAACCAATCATCGCCGAGCACGCCAAGCCGGTCGCCGCCAGCGAGAGCCTGATCATCGACGCCATCCTGCAGGAAGCCGCCGATCGGGCGGGCCAGCGGAACCTCGCGCATATCCTCGCCGCGCCGGCCCCGGCCACAGCCGAGACCCGGCCGGCCGTGCAGGCCGCCTTCTGCATCGATGTGCGCTCGGAAGTGTTCCGGCGGGCGCTGGAGGAGGCCGATCCCACCATCCGCACCAAGGGTTTCGCGGGTTTCTTCGGCGTCTTCGCGCAGCACAGGAGGTTCGGATCGGATGTCGGCGAGAAGCGGCTGCCGGTGCTGCTGAACCCCACGGTCTTCACCTGCACGCTTCAGGCGGACAGCGACACCGAGCGCAAGGCGCGCTACGCGGCGCGGGCCAGGCGGGCCTGGGGCCGCTTCAAGCGGGCGGCCGTCTCCTCCTTCGCCTTCGTGGAAGCGACGGGACCGGTTTATCTCGGCAAGCTCCTGAAGGATGGCCTCGGCCTCACGAAAACACCCGTGCCGAAGGATCCTCCCCCGCGTTTCGGCGCGGGCCTCGACGCGGAAACCAAGGTGAAATCCGCCGAGATGGTTCTGCGCGCGATGGCGCTCACCGAGAATTTCGGGCGCATCGTGCTGCTGGCCGGCCATGGCGCGAATGTCGTGAATAACCCCTATGCCAGCGCGCTGCATTGCGGCGCCTGCGGCGGCTTCTCCGGCGAGGTGAATGCACGGCTCCTCGCGCATCTGCTCAACGATCCGGAAGCGCGCGAGGGGCTGAAGGCGAAGGGCATCGAGGTGCCGGAGGACACGCTGTTCCTCGGCGCGTTGCACGACACCACGACCGATGCCGTGACCCTTTACGACACCGACACCCCCTCCCCGGCCCATGCCGCGGAGATCGCCACGCTCAAGGCGAGCCTCGCCCGCGCCGCAATCATCGCGCGGGCCGAGCGCGCGCCGAAGCTGCCGGGCGCCAGGAGCGATGCGGACATCATCGCCCGCGCCCGGAACTGGGCCGAGCTGCGCCCGGAATGGGGCCTCGCGGGCTGCCGGGCCTTCCTCGCCGCTCCCCGCCATCGCACGGCGGGCAAGGCGCTGGAGGGCCGCGCCTTCCTGCATGATTATGATTGGCAGGCCGATGCGAAGAACGGCTACCCGGTTCTGGAACTCATCCTCACCGCGCCGGTGGTGGTCGCGAGCTGGATCAGCCTGCAATATTATGGCTCGACCGTCGCGCCGGAGGTCTATGGCGGCGGCAACAAGCTCCTGCACAACGTGGTCGGCGGCATCGGCGTGCTCGAAGGCAATGGCGGGCCGATGCGCACGGGCCTGCCCTGGCAATCGGTGCATGATGGCGAGAGTTTCCGCCACGAGCCTTTGCGCCTCACGGTCGGCGTGGAAGCGCCGGCCGAGGCGATCACCGCGATCCTCGCAAAGCACGAGGGCGTGCGGGCGCTCTTCGACCAGCGCTGGCTGCACCTCTTCGCGATGGATGCCGAGGGTGGCCTCACCCAGCGCTATATCGGCAACCTCGACTGGGAGGCCGAAGGCACGGCCAAGGCCAAGGGCACGGCAAAGCTCGCGGCGTAAGGACCGGGAGCGCTGCTTTCAGGCGGCGCTTTCCGCAAAGTTACGTTTGCGCATTTTCTTTCGCTGAACCGGCGTCCACTTCAGCGGAAAATGCGCTTGCGAGGGAAAATCCCTCGTCGAGCCAGCCGGTGACGCCCCCGGCCATGATCTTCACCGGCAGACCGAGGCGCGCGAGCCGCAGGGCGCCGCGCGCCGCGCCGTTGCAATGCGGGCCGGCGCAATAGGTGACGAACAACGTGCCCTCAGGCCATTGCTCCATCTTCGACGCGGTGATCCTGCCATGCGGCAGGTTGATCGCACCCGGCACATGGCCCTTGGCGTAGAGCGAGGGGCTCCGGACATCGAGCAGCACGAAATCCGGCTCGCGCGACAAGGCATCATGCACGTCCCAGCAATCGGTCTCGAAGGTGAATTCCGCGGCGAAATGCGCTTCCGCCTCGGCGGAGGATGCTGCGGGAATGGCGGTGACGGCGGAGGACATGGCGGGCTCCTTCTCTCTGGTCCGCCTGTTCTGCCGGCTTGCGATCGCGCTCACAATTGGCATAAATGACATTTATGGTTCAGATCATGCCAAGCTTGGTTCTTTGGTGATCCGGGCTCCCACCCAGCGAAGCCGTTGGTCGCGGCGATCATCATTCCGGCAATCCAGAAAGGCGGACGCAATGGCTCTCGATGCAGAAAAACTTGAGGAAATTCTTAAAACTACCGTATTTGGAGAATTTATTAACAATATATTATTCTCGGCTTTTATGTATTTTAGCGGCCTTTTTGATTCTCGCCAACATCATATTTTGACTTTATGTCTTTTGTCAGGAGTATTATATTTTTTAATATTTGGATTGAGAAAGTATATTTTGATCGAGATTGAGCTTTTCAAAGCCAAGGCCGCCCAGAAAGCTGATCAACAATGAACGGCAAAGCCGGCGGCTACTCCGCAGGGCCGCTCGTGCTCGCGCTGGTCTATGACGGGCTCTGCACCTTCGAATTCGCGATCACGAGCGAAATCTTCGGCCTCGCGCGGCCGGAGATGGGCCCGGACTGGTATCGCTTCCGAAGCGTCGCGATCGAGCCGGGACCGATGCTTGCGCAAGGCGGCCTGCGCTTCGAATGCGAGAACGGGCTGGACCTACTGGACGACGCGAGCCTGATCGTCGTCCCCGGCTGGAAGGGCGCGCAAGTCCCGGTGCCGGAGGATCTCGTGGAGCGGCTTCGCGCGGCACATGACAGGGGCGCGCGCCTCGCCTCCATCTGCTCTGGCGCCTTCGTGCTTGCGGCGACAGGCCTGCTTGACGGGCAACGCGCCGCGACCCACTGGCGCTATGCCGAGTTGCTCGCCGCGCGTCACCCGGCGATCAAGGTCGATGCGCAGGTGCTCTATTGCGAGGCGAACAGCGTTTACACTTCCGCAGGCAGCGCGGCGGGCATCGACCTGATGCTCCATATCATCCTGCAGGATTTCGGCGTGGAAGCCGCGAATTCCGTCGCACGCCGGCTTGTCATGCCGCCGCATCGCGCGGGCGGACAGGCGCAGTTCATCCCTCGCCCCGTTTCGCCCTCGCCCGCCGGCAAGCTCTCCGGCTTGCTCGAGGCGATCCGCGCCGAGCCGCAGCGCGATTGGACGATCCGCGACATGGCGAAGCGCGTGGCGATGAGCGAGCGCACCTTCATCCGTCGCTTCACCGAAACGACCGGCCTTCCCCCCGGCGAATGGGTGATCGCGATGCGGATCGAGGCCGCGAAGGCCCTGCTCGAGGGCTCGGGCCTGATGATCGAGGATGTGGCGCAGGAGGCCGGGTTCGGCAGCGTCGAGGTGATGCGCCACCACTTCCGGAAAGGCCTCGGCCTTTCCCCGCGCGAATATCGCGAGACCTTCGCGGCGGGCCGTCCATGAGCCTTTTCCGAAAAAGTGGGCACCGGTTATTCGAAGACAATGCGACAAGGAACAAGGTGAAGGAGCGGACAATCCGCTTCTCGGCAGATCGTCCGCCTCGGCACCCCGCCGATGGCCGCTCTCACCCGCTGATGGCGATCAGCTGACCGATGTCGCGGCCTTCGCGGCAAAGCGTGAGTCGAAGGTTTTCGGCACCAGCCCGCTTTCGAGGTTCGCGAGTTCGGGATCGAGTGATTTCAGCATGTTGGCCACGGCCCACATGCCATCCTGCTGCATGATGCCGGTTTTCGAGTAGGCATCCTTCGAGGCCTTCACCGCGCGGATATAGAGCGCCTTGTCTCCGAGATGGAACTGCTCCGGCACCGCGTCGGCGATCTGCTCGGGGCTTGCCTTGTCCACCCAGCGCAGGGCCTTGTAGAGCGCGTTGACGGCGGCCTGCGTGGTGTTCGGGTTCTTTTCGATGAAATCCTGCCTCAGATAGAGGCAGGCGGCCGGGTTCGTCGCGCCGAACAGCGCGCGGGTGCCCGCTTCGGTGCGGGTATCGATCATCACGACGATGTCGCCATCGGATTCGAGCTTCGAGATGACCGGCTCGAGATGGGAGATCGCGTCAATCTCGCCCTTCTTCATCGCCGCCACGCCGCTCGCGCCCGCTCCGACGCCGATGAAGCTCGCATCGGTCGGCTTCAGGCCCGCCTTCACCATGGCATGCACGGCCGTGATATGCGTGGAGGAACCCGGCGCGGTGACGCCGATCTTCAGGCCCTTGAGATCCGCCGCGCTCTTCACCTTGCCGGCGAGATCCTTGCGCACCGCGATGACGATCGTCGGGAAGCGCAGGAGTTCGAGGGTGGCGCGGATATCCTGCCCTTTCGCCTGCATGCGGATCGTGTGCTCGTAGGCGCCGGTGACGAGATCGACCGAACCGCCCACCAGCGCCTGCAGCGAGCGCGCGCCGCCGGCGAAGTCGTTGATCTCGACGTCGAGGCCGAAATCCCTGAAGTGGCCCTGCCGCTCCGCGATCGTCAGCGGGAGATAATAGAGCAGCGCCTTGCCGCCCACGCCGAGCGTGAGCTTCGGCTTCTCGGGCGCACCCTGCGCGCGGGCGGGAAGCGCATTCAGCAGCGGCAGGCTGGCGCCTGCGCCGACCAGCGAAAGGAGTTGACGGCGATCCATGTTTTCCTCCGGTTTTCTTGTCTTGGGAACGGTTCAGACAGTCCGCGTCTCGCCCGGCTTCCAGACGAGCAGCGGCTTTTCGATCACGGTCACGACGGCGTCGATCAGCATCACGAACATCATGAGGATCACCATGCCCGCGAAGACGCCCGTGACATCGAACACCCCTTCCGCCTGGTGGATGAGGTAGCCCAGGCCAGCCGCCGAACCGAGATACTCACCCACCACCGCGCCTACCACCGCAAAGCCCACGGAAGTGTGCAGCGAGGAGAAGACCCAGGCAAGGGCAGCCGGCCAATAGACATGGCGCAGCAATTGCCGCTCGTTCATTCCGAGCATGCGGGCATTGGCGAGCACCACCTGCGGCACCTCGCGCACGCCCTGATAGACGTTGAAGAACACGATGAAGAAGACCAGCGTGACCCCCAGCCATACCTTCGACCAGATGCCAAGGCCGAACCAGAGCGCGAAGATTGGCGCCAGCACCACGCGCGGCAGCGCGTTCATCATCTTCACATAGGGGTCGAAAACGGCGGCCACGAGCGGCTTGCGCGCGAACCAGAAGCCGATGATGATGCCGAGGCTGGCACCAATCACGAAGGCGAGGATCGTCTCGACCAGCGTGATCCAGAGATGCCTGTAGACCGAGCCATCCGCGAACATGCGGATGACGCGGGTGAAGACGTCGATCGGCGTCGAGAAGAAGAACTTCATCGTCTTCACATCGGAAATCACGGGGTAATTCGTGACGATGTGCCAGAAGACGATCGCGCCGATGGCGACGAATACCTGCAGAAACAGCAATTTGAGGCGGGAAATCGGCATCAGGCGGCGCCTTTTCCGGCCAGACCATAGGTCTTGCGCACTTCCTCGCGCAGGCACGACCAGATCTCCGCGTGCAGCTTGTGGAAGGCTGGCTCGGAGCGCACCTCGGCGATTTCGCGCGGGCGCGGAAGGTTCACCCCGAACTCGCCGATGAAGCGCGATTGCGGCCCGGCGGACATGACCATCACACGATCCGAAAGCGCGATGGCTTCATCGAGATCATGGGTCACGAACATCACCGCCTTGCGATCCTGCTGCCACAGATCGAGCAGCAATTCGCTCATGATGAGGCGGGTCTGCGCGTCGAGCGGGCCGAAGGGCTCGTCCATCAACAGGATTTTCGGCTCACGGATCAGCACCTGCGCGAGGGCCACGCGCTTCTTCTGCCCGCCGGAGAGCTGGTGCGGGTAGCGATCGCCAAAGGCACCGAGGCCCACTTTCGCGAGCATCGCCTTTGAGCGCGCTAGCGCTTCTGCACGCGACACACCCTTAACCTCAAGGCCGATCGACACGTTATCCTGCGCCGTCTTCCACGGCATCAGCGCATCCTGCTGGAAGAGGTAGCCGGCCTTGGCGTTCAACCCCGAGAGTTTCCGCCCGAAGATGTCGCATTGCCCGCTCGAAGGCGGCATCAGCCCGGCGGCGATGTTCAGAAGCGTGGATTTTCCGCAGCCGGTGGGTCCCAGCAGCGCGACGAACTCGCCATCGCGCACCACAAGATCAACCGGCTGCACCGCCTCGTAGCGCCCGCCCCCGGCCAGACCATAGGCCACCGAGACACCCGCGAGGTGCACCGCCATGTTCATGTGTCCTCCCGCCGCCCGCGATTGTGGTGCCGCGGATCGATCCTCGGAAAATCAAGTTAGGTCAACGAGGCTGACAGGCTCAAGCCGAAAACGACGCGCCGTCCGAAAACAGCCATGCCGGGGCACATCCGGCATGCTGGGCATCAGGCCCAATGGCGCAGGCGCCGAGCCATCCGATTGCGAGAAGGCGCGGAAAACTCAACGCGCGCAACCGGGGGCCCCACCGCGTCAGGGACATTCCGCGAGAAGGGATTTGTCCTCCCGGAAGAGGGAAATGGGACGGGCAACTTCTAGACGAAGTAATCCGGGTTCTCGCGGCGAAGCTCCTCGAGATCGGGGAGAACCGTTTCGAGATGCCGGGTCAGCGCCTGGCGCGCGCCGGCCTCATCGCCGTCCATGATCGCACCGAGAATGCGCTGGTGCTCCAGGATCACACGTGCCATGCGGCCGGGAACCGGCAATGTCAGACGACGGCAGCGATCGACCTGTGCCTTCACCGTCTGCGCCATGCGCCAGATGCCGGGGAAGCCGGCAGCATCGGAAATCAGCGCATGGAAGGCTTCGTCCGCCTCGTGAAAACGGCCGGGATCAGCCTCGCGCGCAGCCCTTTCCTGTTCGCCGATGATTTCGCGCAGACGCCGGAACATGGTCTCGTCCCGGCGCCTTGCCGCCTGTTCCGCCGCCATCGCCTCCAGCGCCTGTCGGATCACCACCGCCTCGGGAATTTTCCCGATCGGGATTCGCGCGACGAAGGTGCCGGATTGCGGGAATATCTCGATCAGCTCGTCATCCTTCAGGCGCAGCATCGCTTCGCGCACGGGCGTGCGGCTCAGCCCGAACCGTGCCGCGATCTCCTTTTCGTTGAGCGCCTCGCCCGGCTTGAGGCGCATCGCGATGATGGCCTGCCGGAGTTCGTTCTCGACAAGGCTCGACGCGCTGGCGCGGGCCGGGCGCGCAACCAGCGGCGGGCCCGGACGCCGGCCGACCCGGCGCCCCGGCGACAGCGCGAGATTCGGCGGCTCCACCGCCGGGCCATGCCTCGTGCCTTCCCCCATCGCCCTCGCAGCCTCGTTGCGCCGTGCCGTGATTGACAGACTGATATATTAGTATATCGCTATTGCCAAGACAGCAAGCCGGCCATGCCGGCGGGAGATTCAAGAAGGCTGTCAGGGGATTTGGGCGTCGGGAACCTAACAGCATGGCTCTGCATGAGGATCGGCTTTTCCCGGGCGAGACCGCCATGCGCGGGATCGCGCGGCGGCTCTTCGCCGCCATCGAGCGGCTGCCGATCGTCTCGCCACATGGCCATACCGACCCGGCCTGGTATGCCAACAATTCCGCCTTCCCCGACCCCGCGACCCTGCTGATCAAGCCGGATCACTACATTTTCCGCATGCTCTATTCGCAGGGCATTCCGCTGGAGCGCCTGGGCGTGAAGCGCAGGGATGGCGGCCCGGTGGAGACGGACGGGCGCACGATCTGGCGTCTCTTCGCGGCGAACTGGCATCTGTTTCGCGGCACGCCAAGCCGGATCTGGATGGAGCACACGCTCGAGACCGTCTTCGGCCTCGCCGATCCGCCGAACACGAAGAACGCCGACCATTTCTACGACGTGATGTCGGAAAAGCTCGCATCCCCGGCGCTGCGGCCACGAGCGCTCTACGAGCAGTTCAACATCGAGGTGATCGCGACCACCGACAGCGCGCTGGACAACCTCGAACATCACGATGCGATCCTGAAATCCGGCTGGAAGGGCCGCGTCATCCCGACCTACCGGCCGGATCATGTGGTGGACCCGGAATTCGAGGGTTTTCACAGCAATATCGTCAAGCTGGGGCAATTGACCGGCGAGGACGTGATGACATGGCGCGGCTATCTCGCCGCGCATCGCAAGCGTCGCGCCTTCTTCAAGGCCCGGGGCGCAACCGCGAGCGACCATGGCCATGCCCGCGCGACAACGGCGAACCTTTCCCCGCAGGAGGCCGAGGCCCTGTTCGGCAAGGTGGTGCGCGGCCAAGTGTCACCCGCCGAAGCCGATCTCTTCCGTGGCCAGATGCTGTCGGAAATGGCGAAAATGAGCCTCGATGACGGGCTTGTCCTGCAGATCCATCCGGGTTCCTGGCGCAACCACAATGTCAGGATCTTCCATGATTTCGGGCGCGACATGGGCGCGGATATCCCCTCGCAGACCGATTATGTGGGCGCGCTGAAGCCGCTGCTCGATGCGTTGGGCAATGAGCCGAACCTGACGATCATCCTTTTCACGCTGGACGAAACAACCTATTCGCGCGAATTGGCGCCGCTCGCCGGGCATTACCCGGCGCTGAAGCTCGGCCCGCCCTGGTGGTTCTTCGATTCGGTCGAAGGCATCCGCCGCTTCCGCGAGGCGACCACCGAAACCGCCGGCTTCTACAACACGGTCGGCTTCAACGACGACACCCGGGCCTATCTCTCCATTCCCGCGCGCCACGATGTCGCGCGGCGCTGCGACTGCGCCTACCTCGCTCGCCTCGTGGCGGAACATCGCCTTGACGAGGATGATGCGGCCGAACTCGCGCATGACCTTGCCTACCGGCTCGCCAGGGAGGCGTATCGGCTATGAATGCCCACGCCATCGACATGCGCCAGGCCGCCCATCCGCGTGATGTGAAGCGCTATGATACCAGCCAGCTGCGGGCGGATTTCCTCATCGAGAGCCTGTTCGAGGCCGGCAGGCTGCGCCTCACCTACAGCCATCTCGATCGCATGATCGTGGGCGGCGCGATGCCGGTGGGGGCACCGGTCGCACTCGCCCCCTACAAGCCGACGGGCACGCCGGATTTCCTCGCGCGGCGAGAGGTCGGGATCATCAATGTCGGCGGACCGGGCATGGTCTTTGCGAGCGGCCACGCCTATCCGCTGGCGCGGCTCGACGCGCTCTATCTGCCGCCGGGCTCGACCGAGGTGTCCTTCGCCAGCATCGAAGCAAGCCATCCGGCGAAGTTCTACCTTCTCTCGATGCCGGGCACGCGCGTGACCGCGGCAAAGCTCATCCGCCAGGCGGAGGCCAAGAGGATCGAGCTCGGCTCCCCCGAGACCTCGAACCAGCGCATGATCTACCAGTATATCGTTCCTGCATTGTGCGACACGAACCAGCTCGTGATGGGCCTCACGCATCTTGCGACCGGCTCGGTGTGGAACACCATGCCCGCGCATACGCATGACCGGCGCTCGGAAGCCTATCTCTATTTCGATCTCGGACCGGATGCGCGCGTCATCCACCTCATGGGCGAGCCCGGCGAGACGCGCCACCTCGTGGTGGCCAACGAGCAGGCGATCCTCTCGCCGAACTGGTCGATCCATTCGGGCTGTGGCACGTCAAATTACAGCTTCATCTGGGGCATGGGCGGCGACAACGTGGAATTCACCGACATGGACCCAGTGGCCATGGCGGAGCTGCGCTGATGGCCCAGCCTGCCCGCCTCGCCAATTCCTTCCGCCTTGAAGGCAGGCGCGCGCTCGTCACCGGTGCCAATACCGGCATCGGCCAGGGCATCGCGCTGGCACTCGCCGGGGCCGGGGCGGAGGTGATTGCCGTGGGGCGCTCCTCCATGGCGGAGACCGAGGCGCTGATCCGGCAGGTCGGCGGGCATTGCCGCACCCTGAAGGCCGATCTCGGCATCAACCAGCAGCGGCAGGCGCTGATCGAGCAGGCCGCCGGTGCTTTCGGGCCGCTCGACATCCTTGTGAACAATGCAGGCATCATCCGCCGCGCGGATGCGCTCGAATTCTCGGAGCAGGATTGGGATGAGGTGATGGACCTTAATCTCAAGGCCGTGTTCTTCCTCGCGCAGAGCTTCGCGAAGCATGTGCTGGCGCGTGGGAGCACGGGCAAGATCATCAACATCGCCTCGCTGCTCTCCTTCCAGGGCGGCATCCGCGTCGCTTCCTACACCGCGAGCAAGGGCGGCGTGGCGGGCATCACGCGGCTTCTCGCCTGCGAATGGGCGGCGAAGGGCCTCAACGTGAACGCCATCGCTCCGGGCTATGTCGTCTCGAACAACACGCAAGCCCTGCGCGCCGACCCGGATCGCAATGCGGCGATCCTCGCGCGCATTCCCGCGGGGCGGTGGGCAAACCCGGCGGATATCGGCGGCGCGGCAGTGTTCCTCGCGAGTTCCGCGGCGGATTACATTCATGGCGCGATCCTGCCGGTGGATGGAGGATGGCTCGCGCGATGACCAGCAACATCACCCTTTGCCAGCCGAAGACCGGCTCGCCTTTCGCGCATACGGCCGAGAGCCTGTGGGAGCCGACCGACCCGGGCGCGAAACGCCAGATCCTCGCGCATGGGCGCGATCTGATGCTGGTTCGCGTGGTGTTCGAACCCGACGCCGTGGGCCCGGAGCACAAGCACCCGCACGCCCAGAATTCCTATGTCGAGAGCGGTCGCTTCGAGATCACGATTGCGGGGGAAACCCGCACGCTGGTGCAGGGCGACAGCTTCTACGTGCCCGGCAACGTGCTGCATGGCGCGAAAGCGCTGGAAGCGGGCTGCCTGATCGACGCCTTCAACCCCATGCGGGAGGAGTTCATTCGTCCCGCGTAACGCCCTTCGCCTGCCAAAGAGACGATTTCGACGACCCCAATACCCCGGCCTGAACCGGGGAAAACAACCGGAGGAAACCAGAAATGACCACCCGCCGCCAGTTCAACCTCATGGCCTCGGCCCTCGCCGCCGGCCTTCTTGCGACCCCTGCCAGCGCGCAGACCGTGCTGCGCTCGACCGACATTCACCCGACGGATTACCCCACGGTGGAAGCGGTGCGCTTCATGGGTCAGCTTCTCGATCAGCGCACCAACGGGCGCCTCAAGATCAACGTGTTCCACTCGGCCCAGCTCGGCAACGAGAAGGACACGATCGAGCAGACCCGCTTCGGTGTCATCGACATGAACCGCATCAACATGGCGCCGTTCAACAACCTGATCCCGGCGACCAACGTGCCCTCGCTGCCCTTCATCTTCCGCTCGGTCGCGCATATGCGGAACGTGATGGACGGCCCGATCGGCGATGACATCCTGAAGGAATTCGAGAAGCACGACCTCGTGGGCCTCGCCTTCTACGATTCCGGCTCGCGCTCCTTCTACAATTCCAAGCGCCCGATCACGAAGCCCGATGACATGAAGGGCATGAAGATCCGCGTGCAGCAATCGGACATGTTCGTGGCGCTCGTCTCCGCGCTCGGCGCGAACGCGACCCCGATGGCCTTCGGTGAAGTCTACTCGGCGCTCCAGACCGGCGTGATCGACGGCGCGGAGAATAACTGGCCGTCCTACGAATCCACGAAGCATTTCGAGGTTTCGAAATTCTACTCGCAGACCGAGCATTCGCTGAGCCCGGAAGTGCTGGTGATGTCGAAGAAGTCCTGGGACAAGCTCTCGAAGGAAGATCAGGCGCTGGTGAAAGCCGCCGCGAAGGAGAGCGTGGCGAAGATGCGCGAGCTCTGGGATGCGCGCGAGAAGGCCTCGGAAGCCAAGGTCCGCGCCGGCGGCGCGGTGATCAACACGGTCGAGAAGCAGCCCTTCATCGATGCGATGAAGCCTGTCTATGATCGCTTCGTGACGGATCCGGCCCTGAGGGCGCTCGTCGCCCGCATCCAGGCGGCGAAATAACGATTTTCTCCCGGCGGAGGCGGCCTTTTGCCGCCTCCGTCTCTTTTTTCCGGCGGGGCCCCGCTTCGCTCGCGCCGTCCGGAGCCGTATTCGTTGATTCTGCTGCCCGGGGGCGCATCATGAAGGCCTTTGCAAACGCCTATTCCCGCTTTGCCGCGCGGCTCAGTCTTCTCTGTCTTGTCGCGGCGGGCTCCGGGCTCGTGCTGATGACGTCCATTGTCGCGTGGACCGTCTTCGGCCGCTATGTGCTCAATGCCACGCCCACCTGGGGCGAACCCGCCTCCCTTTTCCTGATGCTCTGGTTCATCCTGCTCGGAGGTGCCGTGGGCGTGCGCGAGCTCGATCATATGGGTTTCGACGTGCTGCTCTTCCATGCGCAGGGCAAATGGCGCGCGGCGCTCGTGGTGGTGAACGAAATTCTGGTGGCGATCTTCGGCGGCGCCATGGTGCTCTATGGCAGCCAGCTCGCCGCCAAGGTCTGGAGCGACCGCCTGCCGATGATCGGCATTTCCAAGGGCTGGGATTACGTGCCCATCATCGCCGGCGGCGCGCTGATCCTGCTGTTCTCGCTCGAAAAACTCCTGCTTCAGGCCAGCGGGGAACGGCTCCAGCCCATGCCGCTGGTCTCCGGCCGCCATGGTTCGGAGGTCTGAGCCATGGAAATCACGATCCTCTTCGGCACCTTCGCGATCATGCTGCTGATGGGCATTCCCGTGGCCTTCTGTCTCGGGCTCTCCTCGCTCGCGACCGTGCTCTACATGGGCATTCCGCCGGTGGTGGTGTTCCAGCAGCTCTCGACCGGCATGAACGCCTTCGCGATGCTCGCGATCCCCTTCTTCATCTATTCCGGCGACCTGATGATCCGTGGCGGGATCGCCGACCGGCTCATCCAGTTCGCGGCGGGCCTCGTCGGGCATCTGCGCGGCGGCCTCGGGCAGGTGAATGTCATCACCTGCACCCTGTTCGGCGGCATTTCGGGCTCGGCGGTGGCCGATGCCAGCGCGGTGGGCGGCATCATGATCCCGCAGATGGTGAAGCGCGGCTACGCCCCGGATTACGCGGTGAACGTGACCGCGAATGCCGCGATCATCGCGCTGCTGATCCCGCCTTCGCACAACATGATCATCTATTCGCTCGCGGCAGGCGGCACGATCTCGATCGCCGATTTGTTCACGGCGGGCGTCATTCCCGGTTTGCTGCTGGCAGGGGCGTTGATGATCGCCGCGTGGCTGGTGGCCGTGAAGCGCGGCTACCCCGCCGATATCTTCCCCGGCTGGTTCACGGTGATGCGCTATTTCGTGGCTGCCATGCCGGGCATCCTGCTCATCGGCATCATCTTCGGCGGTGTGCGCTCGGGAGTGTTCACGGCCACCGAATCCTCCTGCGTGGCGGTGGTCTATGCGCTGCTGGTCACGATCTTCGTCTATCGCAGCCTGAGCCTTGAAGGCTTCGCGCAGGCGACGCTCGGCGCGGTGCGCACCACCGCGATGGTGCTGCTGGTGATCGGCGCCGCCTCCTCCTTCGGCTGGCTGATGGCCTTCCTGCAGGTGCCTGCGGCGACGATCAGCCTGATGAAGTCGATCTCTGATAATCCGCTGGTGATCCTGCTGATGGTCAACATCATCCTGCTGGTGCTCGGCACCTTCATGGACATGGCACCGATGATCATCATATGCACGCCGATCTTTCTGCCCGTGGTGAAGGCCATCGGCGTGGACCCCGTGCATTTCGGCGTGATCCTGATCCTCAATGCGGGCATCGGGCTCAACACCCCGCCGGTCGGCTCGGTGCAATTCGTGGCCTGTGCGATCGGCAAGGTCTCGATCAGCGAGAGCATGCGCACGATCTGGCCCTTCTATGGCGCGAGCGTCGCGGTGCTGATGCTGGTGACCTATGTGCCGGGCTTCTCGCTCTGGCTGCCCGCGCTCTTCAGGTGATGGCCATGGAACGGCTTTCCCCCGCCACCCTCGCCACGCTTCCGCCCTCGGTCGCCCGTCCCGCGGGGGCGCGCCCGGCCGGTCCCCGCATCGTGCATCTCGGGCTCGGCGCCTTCGCCCGCGCCCATCTCGCGGCCTATACGCAGGAAGCCAATGCGAAGGCCGGAACCACCTGGCAGATCGTCGGCGTGAGCCTCCAGCGGCCGGACATGCGCGATGCGCTGAAGCCGCAAGGCGGGCTTTACACCCTGGTGACCCGCGCGCCGGAAGGCCCGATCTTCGAGCTCCTCGACGTGGTGACCGATGTGCTGGTCGCGCCGGAAAACCCGGCGGCGGTGGTGGATGTTCTCGCGGATGCCGCAACCCGGATTGTCACCCTCACGGTGACCGAGAAGGGCTATTGCCACCTCCCCTCGACAGGCCGGCTGAACCTCGAGCACCCGGATATCGGGCATGATCTGGCCCACCCGGAGACGCCACGCTCGGCACCGGGTTTCCTGGTGGCGGGGCTTGCGAAGCGCCGCGCGCAGGGCCTTCCGCCCTTCACGCTGCTGAGCTGCGACAATCTTCCCTCGAACGGGCGGGTCCTGCATGGGCTGGTGCTGGAATTCGCCGCAAAACTCGATCATGCGCTCGCCGCCTGGATCGAGGAAACGGCGAGCTTTCCCTGCTGCATGGTCGATCGCATCGTTCCGGCCACGACGGCTTCGGATATCGCCGAGACTGCCGCGGCCATCGGTCTCCACGATGCGAGCCCGGTGATGAGCGAACCCTTCCGGCAATGGGCGATAGAGGACCATTTCATCTCCGGTCGTCCCGCCTGGGAAATGGCCGGGGCCGAGATGGTGGCGGAGGTCGCGCCCTATGAATTCATGAAGCTCAGGATGCTCAATGGCGCGCATTCGAGCCTTGCCTATCTCGGCTATCTCGCAGGCCATGAGACCGTGGCGGACGCAACGGCCGATCCGCTGATCGCGGCGTTCCTCGAACGGCTCTGGGCGGAGATCATCCCCACCGTGCCGGCCCCGCCGGGCGTGGACCTCGCGGATTATGCCCGCCGCCTGCTGGAGCGGTTTCGCAACCCTGCCATCCGCCATCGCACCTGGCAGATCGCCATGGATGGTTCGCAGAAGCTGCCGCAGCGCCTGCTCGGCACCCTGCGCTGGCGGCTGGAGCGCGGGCATCCCTGCCCCGCCATCCTGCTGGGGATCGCGGGCTGGATGCGCTATGCCGCTGGGCAGGACGAGAGGGGCCAGCCGATCGATATCCGCGACCCGCTCGCCGCCCGCTTCGCGGCGATTGCGAGCGCGGCAGGCGATGATCCCGCCGCCCTGGTTGATGGCTTCATGCAAATCGAAAGCATCTTCGGCGGCGATCTTCCGGCACGCGACGATTTGCGCAGGGCACTCACCGCGAGCCTGGGCACCCTTCTCTCGCACGGTGCTCACGAGACCCTTGCGCATTTTCTGAATTGGTCGCCCAATGCGGGGGCCAGCAACCAACGGTCCGGTGCATGATAAGGGCCGAGGCAAGAACGAAAAACCAAGGAGGAAAATTCATGATCACCCGCCGCGACTTGTGCCTTGCCGGCGCCGCTCTCCTGAGCGTCGGTCTGGGTTCCGCACCCGCCCTCGCCCAGACCAAGCTGAAATGGGCGCATGTCTACGAGACATCCGAAGCGTTCCACACCGAGTCCGTCTGGGCCGCGCAGGAATTCGCCCGGCGCACCAACAACAAGTACCAGATCGAGGTCTTCCCGGCCTCGCAGCTCGGCAAGGAAACCGACATCAACCAGGGCCTGACACTCGGTTCGGTGGATATCATCATCTCCGGATCGAGCTTCGCCGCCCGCTCGCATCCGCCGATCGGCGTGACCTATTACCCCTTCACCTTCCAGAGCCCCGAGCACCTGCTCGCCTACACAAAGTCGGACATCTACAAGGAGTTGACCAAGGGCTACGAGGAGAAGACCGGCCACGTGATCACCGCGACTACCTATTACGGTACGCGGCACACCACCTCGAACCGGCCGATCAAGAACTGCTCCGACATGAAGGGCCTGAAGATGCGCGTGCCGGATGTGCCCGCCTATCTCGCCATGCCCCGCTCCTGCGGGGCGAACACCACACCGATCGCCTTCGCGGAAGTCTATCTCGCGCTGCAGAACGGCACGGTGGAAGCGCAGGAAAACCCGCTGACGACGATCGAGGCCAAGAAATTCTACGAAGTGCAGAAGCACATCGTTCTCACCGGCCATATCGTCGATCACCTCAACACTGTCGTGGCGAAGGGGACCTGGGCGAAGTTCACGGATGACGAGAAGAAGCTCTTCATCGAGATCAGCCAGGAAGCCGCCGCGCGCGCGACCAAGCAGATCAAGGCCGATGAGCAGAAGCTCGTGCAGTTCTTCAAGGACAAGGGCCTGACCGTGACCGAGATCAACCGTCAGGAATTCCTCGATGCGGTCAGCAAGGGCGTCACCTTCGAACAGTTCGGCTATCGCAAGGCCGATTGGGATCGCATTCAGGCTGTGAAGTTCTGAGACCTTCCTTCCAGCGGCGCGCTTCCCGTCAAGCGCGCCGTTTTCCTTCTCCCCGCCCCGAAGGCCGAGGATTTGCCGATCCATGTCCCGCGAGACTGTCGAAACGCATACGCCCGTCGGCAGCGAAGAAATCGCCCGCACCTTCGAGGAAGCGGAGGTGCCGGTCGATCTTTCCGGCCATGGCCTCGAGGACTGGGTGACACTGGCCATCTTCTGGGTGATGTGCGGGGCGGTTTTCCTGCAATTCTTCACGCGCTACGTGCTCAACAACTCCTTTGCCTGGACGGAGGAAATCGCGATCTACTGCCTCGTGGCGGTCGTGTTTCTTGGTTCCGTCGGCTGCGTGCGGCTGACACGGCACATCCATGTGGATTTTCTCTACCGGATGATCTCGCCCCCCGCTGGCCGGGTGATGGCGACGCTGGTGGATATCGCGCGGATCGTGGTCTTTGCCTATCTCGCGCTTCTCGTCTGGCGCTATTCCGCGCTCATCCATGATGAGCGCATGACCACGATTGATTTCCCGAAATCTCCGGTTTTCCTGCTGGTTTTCGCCAGTTTCGTGCTGATGGCACTGCGCGGCGTGCAGGTGCTGATCGCGAATATCCGGCGCGGCTATTCGGTGCTCGAACGGCCCGGCGCCTTCGACCGCTCGCAGGAGGGCTGACCCATGCTGCTTCTGATGGGGGGGTTCATCCTGCTGATGATCCTGGGCGTGCCGGTCGCCGTCTCGATGGTCATGGCCTCGCTCGCCTATATCGCGGTCTACGGTGTCGCGCCCGACGTGATCGTGGCGCAGCGCATGATCGCGGGCGTTGAAAGTTTCCCGCTGCTCGCCGTGCCGTTCTTCATCCTCGCCGGCAACCTCATGAACATCGCGGGCGTCACGGGCCGCATCTACAAGTTCGCGGTCGATCTCGTGGGCTGGATGCGCGGAGGGCTCGCGCAGGTGAACATCATCGGCTCGGTGATCTTCTCGGGCATGTCGGGCACGGCGATTGCCGATGCGGCCGGCATCGGCACCATCGAGATCAAGGCGATGAAGGAACACGGCTATCCCGTAGAGGTGGCCG
>NZ_JBJTDY010000187.1:0-46605 GCF_046092605.1 Rhabdaerophilum sp.
GCCCAGCACGTGGCCGGCCCCATCCTCGATGCGGAAGGCATAGGCATCGGGGTAGCGCGTGAAGGTCTGCATCAGCCGGCTTGATGGCTCGAAAGCCAAACTCCCATCCGGCCCTGCCCTCAGCGCCTCGGCGAGGCGGTCGATCTGGTGACTGACCTTTTCACGGCGCAAGCCCTCGGGGTCGGAGCTGTAATAGGCCGTGACGAAGGCGATGTTGAGCAGGGTCAGAAACCCGCCGACCAGCAAAAGCCGGCGGATGAGAGTGATGACAAGCGACCGGCTCATGCCCGATCCGCCTCGGTGAGGAGATAGCCGACGCCCCGGATCGTGTGGATCTCCACATTCGCACCCGCTTCCGCGAGCTGGCGCCGGAGGCGCGAAACGGATGCCTCCAGCGCGTTGGGACCGGGCGCCTCGTCCAGCGTGTAGATCGCATCCTCGATCACCCGGCGCGGCACGGATTGCCCGAGCTTTCGCAGCAGCACTTCCAGCACGTCGATCTCACGGCGCGCGAGGTTCACGGACCGCCCGGCGGCGGTGACCTGGCGCGAGGTGGTTTCGAAGGCGAGATTGCCGAGCTGGAGCTTTCGCCCCAGCAGCCCGCCGGGCCGCCTCAGCAGCGCCCTGCAACGCGCGGCGATCTCGGCCGGGGCCGCAGGCTTCACGATGTAATCATCCGCGCCACGATCGAGCCCGTCGATCCGGTCATTCAGGCCGGCGCGGGCGGTGACAACCAGCACGGGAATGGCGCTGCCTTCGTTCCGCAGGCCATGAAGCAGATCGAGCCCGTCGCCATCGGGAAGGCCGAGATCGAGCACGATCACATCCGGCGGAGCTACCGAGAGGATGGCGCGCGCCGATTCGACGTTCGGCGCATGATCCACCGTGAAACCTTCCGTCTCCAGAGCTTCGCGAGTGAGCTGGGCCAACGGCGGCACATCCTCGATCAGCAGCAGTTTCATCCATCAGGTTCCCGTCAGGCTCGGCCCTTATTGCTCGACGCCCGAGACCGGGAGGTCAAGTCGATGCTGAAACTTCTCGCCACCATCCGCAACCAGATCCCGCTCACGCGCTACGCCTACCGGGGCGAGGAAGCGCCGTGCAACCTCTGCGGTTCGCATCATCGCCTGATCATCGGCCAGACGGACCGGCGGCTGAAGACGCTGAAAACCGTGGCCTGCGAGCAATGCGGCCTGATCCGCACCGATCCGATGCCGACAGATGCCGAGCTCGACGCCTATTATGCCGGTGAGTACCGGCTTGATTATCAGTTCGCCTTCTCGAAGAAGCCGCCGCGCTTTCACATCACCCGCAGCCAGCGCGACGCCGAGGCGCGACTCGCGCTGCTGGAGCCGGCGCTTTCAGGCCCGAAGCGGGTGCTCGATTTCGGCTCCGGCTCTGGAGAGTTCCTCGTGGCTGCGGCAAAGGCCGGCCATGCGGTCGAGGGCATCGAGCCGGGCGAGAGCTTCGCAGCCTTCGCGCGCGAAGCCTATGGCGTGAAGGTCGAGAGCTGCGTGTGGCAGCAGGCCGAATTTACTCCCGGAAGCTTCGATGTCATCACCTCTAACCACGTGCTCGAACATCTGCGCGAGCCGGTGAACGCGCTGAAGCGCATGGCCGAATGGCTGGCGGAGGATGGCGTGCTGTTCGTTTCCGTGCCGAATGCGCTGGGTAAAAGGCAGCACAGCTTCCAGCATTTCCACTTCGCGCATGTCTATAATTTCACGCCGCAGGCGCTGGTCTGGGCCGGTCTGGTCGCGGGGCTGGAGCCCGATCCGCGCTTCATGAATGCCGGCACAACCATTGTTTTCCGCAAGCGGAAAGAGGGCGCGGCGGTGCCCGCCTGGGGCGAAGAGGAGGGGCACCAGGTCGCCTCGCATTTTGAGCCCTCCTCGCCGCTGCGGTTCTTGCTCTCCGGGCGCTGGATCCTCGATGCCCTGCGACGCTTCCGGAAAGTGGCAGGCGACAGCTTCGTGCGCGCCTGAAGGGTTGCGACGCCAATCCTGCGCCCGCCGCGACATGGTTTGCAGCGGCACACGGAACGTGCTATCAACCCAAAATCGAGTTTTGGCCGAATGAATTTGCCCCTGCGGAACCGCGTTTCGCCCTGGCCGACGACCTCTTCCTTCTCATCGATCCAGGCCGTGTCTGCCGGTGCTGATCCAGCTCCGAAAGCGCGGTTGTTTTTCTCGTTTTTTCAAAGGTAGCTCCCCATGCATAACGGAACCGTGAAGTGGTTCAATTCCCAAAAGGGCTTCGGCTTCATTCAGCCGAACAATGGCGGGACGGATGTTTTCGTTCACATCAGCGCCGTCGAGCGCGCGGGCCTCAACGGCCTGAATGAAGGCCAGAAGGTGGTCTTTGACATCGTGGCCGATCGCCGGACCGGAAAGTCGGCGGCTGATCGCCTGCAACTCGCGGATTGATGATCCGCGCCGGCCCCGCTTTCGGGGCCGATTGGCGGCGCGGGCCGGAACCGGCCTCGCGCCTTCCTCTTTCTCTTTTCCGGAGGGTGACCCTTGCAGGTCCTGGTTCGTGACAACAACGTCGAGCAAGCGCTTCGCGTGCTCAAGAAAAAGATGCAGCGCGAAGGCGTTTTTCGCGAAATGAAGCAGCGCAAGGCCTATGAAAAGCCTTCCGAGAAAAAGAACCGCGAGAAGGGCGAAGCCATTCGCCGCGCCCGCAAGGCCCAGCGCAAGCAGATGCAGCGCGATGGCCTTCTGCCTGCCCCCAAGGCCAAGCCCCGTCCCACCGGTGGCCGTGGCCGCCCGGCGGTTGCCGCCGCGCCGGCCGGGCGCTGAATTCAAAATCCGGATCGGGCCGCTGGCCCGCTCCCTCCGCCCGTTTTCGCTTGACATTGCAGTGCAACAAGCGCAGGGCTTTTTCCAGAACGTCAGCGCGATCTCCGCGCTTGAGCGAAGCAGCGTGACAGCGCCCGCCTCTTTGAGGTGAACCGGCGCCGGGCTTCCCCCTTCAATCGTTCCCTTCCGGGCTCCCCCTCACGCGGGTCGCTTTTTTCAGCCTGTTCGCGATGAACGCGTCCGGGCCATTGCGGCTTGCAAGCCGCTGACCCTGAAAGTTAATTCCTTGGCTACCTTCAAAGATTTCGCCCTTCTCGCGCCGTTGAACCGTGCGCTCGAGGCCGAGGGCTACACCACCCCGACCCCCATCCAGCTGCAGGCGATTCCGCATGCGCTGGCGGGCAGGGATCTCCTTGGCATCGCGCAGACCGGCACGGGCAAGACCTGTGCCTTCGCGCTGCCCATCCTCCAGCGGCTCGGCAAGAGCGGCACGACGCGCAAGCCGAAGAGCTGCCGCGCGCTGATCCTCTCGCCGACGCGTGAACTCGCGAGCCAGATCGCGGCGAGCTTCCGCGCTTACGGCCAGTTCATGCATCTCTCGATTGATGTCGTGTTCGGCGGCGTGCCGATCGGCAAGCAGACGAAGCGCCTCGCCACAGGCGCGGATATCCTCGTGGCCACGCCCGGTCGCCTGCTCGATCTCGTCAACCAGAAGGCCCTGCGCCTCTCGGATATCGAGATTCTCGTGCTCGACGAGGCCGACCAGATGCTCGACCTCGGCTTCATCGTGCCGCTGCGCCGCATCCAGGCGATGCTGCCGAAGCCGCGCCAGAGCCTCTTCTTCTCGGCCACCATGCCGGACACGATCTCGGGCCTCGCCAACAGCTTCCTCACCGATCCGGTGAAGGTGGCGGTGACCCCGGTCGCCACCACGGCCGAGCGCGTGACGCAGGGCGTGATGCATATCGCTCAGGGCGCGAAGCCGGCGCTGCTTTCGCGCCTCATCGCCGATGGCGAGCAGGGCCGCACGCTGGTCTTCACCCGCACCAAGCATGGCGCGGATCGTGTCGTGAAGCATCTCGCGCGGGACGGCATCGAGAGTGCCGCAATCCATGGCAACAAGAGCCAGGCCCAGCGCGAAAGGGCGCTCGGTGAATTCCGCACCGGCAAGTGCCGCGTGCTGGTGGCGACCGATATCGCCGCGCGCGGCATCGATGTCGAAGGCGTGACGCATGTCATCAATTTCGACCTGCCGCATGTGCCGGAATCCTATGTGCATCGCATCGGCCGCACGGCACGCGCCGGCGCGGCGGGCATCGCGATCGCGTTCTGCGCGGGCGATGAGCGTCCGCTGCTGCGCGACATCGAGAAGCTGACACGCCAGCCCGTGCCGGTTCTCGCGCTGCCGGAAGGTTTCGCGCCGGAGCCCGCATCGATCCGCGAGGTGAAGGAAGGCGGCAAGCCGCAGCAGCATTCGCGCCCGCCGCAGCAGCATCGGGGTGAGCGGAATCGCTCCGATCAGGGTCGTGGCAAGCCGGGGCAGCATCGCCGGCATGCATCTCGCCGTGCGCGCCCCGGCGCTTCCGCGTCTGGCATGCCGGGTGGTGCGCAGGCCGAATACAGGTAGCCGATCCTGGATCGCCTGATGTCGTCGATCACCACGCGCGGTTTCTGCGCGTGGCCTGCGACCTCAAGCCGTTATGCGACCCGCAGGCGTGCGATCTCTCTGCAGCCGGAATGTCGGAAACGCAGGGGCGATCATCAGCGGCTTCATGATCAAGCTCAGAAGATCATCCCGTCAGCGCGAGCGGGCCGGCCCCCGGCGCGTCGCGAGGGGTCGGGATGACCGCCCTCTAGCCCAGCAGCAGCAGGAAATCGCGGGCCTGGTCGTTGCCCATGTTTGTGGTCGCCTGGGTCAGTTTCTGGCGGATGCCCTCGGCCATGTCGCGCGCCTCCTCCCAACTTAGGTAGGAATCGAGCATCTCGGCCGCGAAATTCTTGAGATCGTTGCCGATATCACGATAGCTCGCCTCCATTGCGGTGAGAGTCGCAAGGCGATCGGTCAGCTGCGCCAGAGTCTGGTCCACCTGCCCGAGAGCGGTAACGATGTTGTCGCGCGTGGCTGTGATCATGTCCTCGGAATTCGCCCAGTTGTCCCACGGCGTGGCCGCGTTGAGCGTATTCACTGTCGTCAGGATCTCGTTGACGGCCACATTGTTGCCGTAGGCGACGCTGGAAAGCGAGGCCACGGTGCGCGCGATACGGCTGTTGAGGATGCGCCCCATGGAGCCGATCTGTTCAAGGATGGTGCGCTCGGGCGGCACATCCGGCGGCGGCCGGTTCTTGATGAAGCGCATCGGGCCTGCCTCGGGATCAAAATCGCCGGTTTGCTCGACAATCGTGATGGCGCCACCATCCTGCGACCGCAGGCGCAGGCTGCCATCGCCGGCGATCTCCGCGATCACGTTGCTGCGGAACCCCTTGATTTCCTCAATCATCGTGATCGGCGAGGTGCTGGTGCCGGAAGCCACCCAGTTGCGGGTGATGCCATCGCCATCGATGAAGGTGATCGAGGTGCCGGCCGAGATCGTCTGTGCCGGGCCGAGCGTCTTCACCGCCGCGCCCCGCCCGAACACCATGCCGTTTTCCTTGGCGGCCAAGCCGACAGCCGGCCATTCGGCGCCATCAGCGAACATTTCCGCGCGGAACGGGCCATCATAGGGTGAGGAGATGCCAAACAGATCATCCACGACCTGCCGCGAGGAGGTGCCGTTGATGCGGAAGCCAAGGCGATCATCGACCGAATAGATCGAGAGGCGCGGCGATCCGATCTGGTTTTCATCGAAGCGGATGCGCACGCCGATATCGGCCAGCGCCAGGGCATCGGCCACCTGGCCCCAGGTTACCGTGTCAGCATCCATGCCAAAGGTGTAGGTGAAATTCGCGCCATTATCGGCGGTGATGGAGAAGCGCATGCCGTTGGTGGCGCCGGAAACGCGGCTGTCGCGGCTAAGCTGTGCGCCAGCGCGCGCGGCACTCGCATCCTCCGCGTGGCTGGGCTGCGGCGGCGGATTCACGTCGCGCGCGAGAGCCATGCTACCGCCGGCCGCAAAGCTTCCCTGCGCGAGCCCCGTGCCGACATCGCCTCCTTGCGTATCACGCAAGCGCAGGCGGCCATCCGCCGTCATTTCGGCCACAACGCTGCCGCGCATCGCATTGATGTCGAGCATCGCCTGACGCACGGTCGCGCCCGAGGAAGTGCCCCATTGGCGAGGCACCCCATCACTGCCGATGAAGCGCAGGACACTGCCGGCGGCAAAACTGCCCGCGCCGGCCGTAACCAGCGAACCGCCCGAGCCGAAGGTGAGCCCCTGCGGGCCCGAGCCACCCATGGCCGAAGAACCGGCACCATCCGTGAATTTCGCGTCGCCATAACCGCCGTCATAGGGGGAGGAGATGCCGACAAGGTCATCCACCACCTGCCGGGAGGAAGTCCCGTTGATGCGGAAGCCGGTTTTGGCATTGGCGGATTCCAGCACGAGGCGCGAACCGCCGGGGCCGCTGGCATCGAAGCGCGCCCGAACGCCGATCTCCGCCGCGTTGAGACTGGCCGCCACCTCGCCCCAGGTCGTGGCATTGCCGGTGAAGGTGAAGATGAAATCCTCGCCGTTATCTGCGGAGATCGAGAGGCGCATCCCGGCAGTCGCGCCCTCGACGGGCGTATTCGCATCGATCGGAACCGTGGTCCGCGCTTCGATGGGCGGCGGGATGAACGGCGTTGCAGGCGGCGGAGCGGGTGTTGTCGGCGGCGCAGTCTTCAGGCTCAGCGCTTTGTTGGCGAGCGACTGGAGGTCGACAATATCCCCCCGCAACGCGATTAACGCATCCTCGGTGTCGTCGATGGGGCGCAGCACATTGAGGAGACGATTGTTGCCGGCATCAAATTCGCGGATGCGGCTTAGCGTGTTGTAGGAGATGCCGGAGCGATCTGGCCCCAGTGTCACGTTCTCGATGAGGGTCGGAACCTGCGGAACGGTCGTGGAGACCGTATAGGCATCAAAAAGGCTGATATAGGGAAATGAAGCAGACCCAACCGTGGTCATTCTGACCTCCATGGATGCAGGAAAAACGGCATCGCGTCTGGGAAAACTCAAACATCATTAAGGTTAAAACTTTCTGAGGGGCGGCACATCGGAATGTCCTTGCGAAGCGGCCAGTTCCCTGTCCCCCGGTTCGGAGCCATACGAGCCGGAACGAGCCGACCAACGCCGAGATGCACCCCGGCGAACCGGGTCGCGGCCAAAAAACCACCGGCATCGGTCGCGCCGGTCACGCCCGGGTGTTTCCACGCCCGGCAAGGCGATGGGCCAGCACGACGCGCATTCGGGCCACTGAACCGCGAAAGACAAGGTCCGGGGCCGCTTGCGGTTTTGGACCTCTCCCTCTCCTTCAGGCCCGGTCGCCGAAATAGCGGGCGGGCGTGGTGCCGAAATGCTGACGGAACAGCGCGATGAAGCTCGAGGGGTTTTCGAACCCCACTTCGAAGGCCGCATCCCCGATGCGCGCGCCAGCTGCGATGGCTTCCAGCGCGAACATCAAGCGCAGCTGCTGCACCCATTCCCTGATCGCGAGCCCGGTTTCGGCCTTCCAATGGCGTTCAAGCGTGCGCAGGCTCGCGCCTGCTTCGGCTGCCAATTCCATGAGAGAACGACGTTCGGCTGGCTTCGCGTAGAAGATCGCCGCAAGCTTGCGCGCCCGAGTATCCCGCAGTTCTGGCAGATGCACCGGCTCCTGCTCCAGCATCACGAGTTCATCGCAGAGCACGCGGGCGAGGCGCGCGCTGCGCCCCTCCGGCGCATGATCCCACGGCGCTTCGACCGCCGCGAGTATCAGCTCGCGCAGAAGCGCCGGCACGGCGATGACCTGCGGCGCGGCGGGGGTTACGATCCAGCCCGCCTCCTCCGCGAGGTAGAGCGTGCGCAGCTCCGCCCGGCGCCTGAGCTTCAGCGCATGGCGGAGGCCACCGGGCAGCAGCAGGGCCCGGCTCGGCGGCAGCACCCATGAGCCAGCTTCCGTGAGCACGGTGAGGCTACCCTCCACCGCATACATCAGCTGGATGCGCCGATGCGCATGCCAATCCGTCTGGCCGGGCTGGTAGCTTTCCGCCAGGCCCACGAGAGGAGCCGGTGCCGCATCGGGATCGCGCAGGAACATGATGTCGTCTTTCCGTTATAAAATGACAGAACATCGATAACGCGTCACGTTAAGCCTGAGGCAAAAGGGCGTCAACGCCGGATGGGCCGGCGACACAGACAGGAAGACACGATCATGTCCAAAGGAGCTCTCGCCATGGCCACCGCCCTCACCCTCGCCGCCCTGCCCGCCACCGCCGGCCAGCTCGGCGTCTTTCAGTCCGATGCCAATGGCTTCGACACCCGCACCTACTGGTACGACGATGGCCGCGAGATCACGGTGTTCGACACCCAGTTCGTGCCGCAGCTGACCGATGCGATGGTCGCGACGATCCGCAAATCCTCCGACCGGCCCATCACCCGCGTGGTGGTGACGCATCCGAACCCGGACAAGTTCAACGGCCTCTCCGTGCTGCACAAGCTCGGCGCAACCTCCATCGCCTCGAAGGCTACCGCCGATGCGATGCCCGGCGTGGATGCCTACAAGCGCTATTTCTGGGTGAAGATCGCCAAGGCCTTCACGGACGAAACCTACCCGGCTTTCGAAGCGGTGAAGCAGACCTTCTCCGGCAAGAGCACGATCACGCTCGCTTCGGGCGAGACGATCACGCTCTTCGAACTGAAGAACCCCGGCGTTTCGGCGACGCAGACCGTGGCGCGCATCGATGCGACGGGCGACCTCATCGTCGGCGATCTCGTGCATCACGGGGCGCATGCCTGGCTCGAGGGCGGCATCGTCGAGGGCAAGCCGCGCCCGGATCTCAAGGGCTGGATTGCGGCGCTCGACGAACTCAAGGCGCTCGGCGGAAAAACCGTCCGCGGTGGACGCGGCGAGGATGCGCCAGTGGAGGCCGCCGCCGCGGGCCAGCAGGCCTATCTCCGCGCCATCGATGCGCTGGTGACCGAGTACATCGCCGGGCTCGGCGCGGCGAAGGCGGAACTCGCGGATCCCGCCAAGGCGGGCAAGCACTACACGGCCATCCAGGAGCTCGCGACGGCGCGCTTCCCGGATCGCAAGCTCGGCTACCTCATCGGCTACGGCATCTATGGCCTCGTGAACAGCAAGCTCTGAGGCGCTGAACATCGGATCGGGAAGGCGGGCTTCGGCCCGCCTTTTGCCGTTGCCTCCCCCATGTCACGGCATCGTGCCGCACGGAAAGCAGGTCGATCATCGCAAGCCGGAATGCCGCCTCTGATCCTCAGGCGCTGCTAAAAGCGGCAGAGCCCGTCCAGGGAATCCCGGCGAGCATGCGCTCGAGCACCGCCATGCGCACATAGCTCGAGAGCTTCACCTGCTCGAAATACCGCGCGTTCGGCAGGGCATCACAGGAGGCATCGAGTTCGCCCTGCCGTGGCAGCGGGTTCAGGATGATGGTGTCCGAGCGCGACTTGAGGATCTTGTCGGCGGTCAGCACGAAGGGGTCCTTTTCGACATAGCTCGGCAAATCCCCGCTCTCGAGCGTGGATTTCACCTTGCTGGTCAGGTCCTGGGTCTGGATGTTCAGAACATCATGGTCGAGGCATTCCTCGATATCGTGCACGATCGAGACCTTGGTGCCGAGGGCGGCAAGACCATCCAGCGCGAGTTGGGTCTTTTCGGAGAAATGCGTTTCCGGATCGACGCAGTAGGTCACTCGCTTCGGCGGCATATGCTTCAGAAGCAGCAGGAGCGAATAGGCATAGCGCGCCCGCGAATCGCAACTGATCGCGAGGCTGAGCTTATCCATCGAACCCTTCATTTCCAGCATGCAGAAGAGGTCGATCAGGGCCTGGGTCGGGTGCTCGTCCGAACCATTGCCGCCATTGATCACCGGCACGGGGGCGAGCCGGGCGACCTCATGGCATTTCAGTTCCTCACTGTGGCGGATGACCAGCAGGTCGGCCAGCTGGGCGATCGTGCGGATATGGTCGGGAAAGTTGTCGCCATTGCTGGAGCCCACGCGGTTGCGTTCGGGATCATAGGCATCGATGGAGCGGTGGCCGAGGCGCAAGGCCGCAACCTCGAAGCCCAGTTTGGTGCGCGTCGAACGCTGGAAGAAAAGGTTCGCCACGATCTTCCGACTGTTGGAGGCGGCGCCGCCGCCCTGTCCATCGGACTGCGCCATGCGGCGGCTGCGGGCCATGATGTCGATGAGGTCGGGCGCGCTGAGATCTGCTGCCGACAAAAGATCTTTTCCGAACGGATGATTGGGTGCCATGCTGAGCCCAGAGCCTGATTTACGCTCTGATCTTAACACTTCCTTAACCAGTCGACGTCCGTTTCCGTCTGGCTTGGTTAATGTTCGCGAGCATCCCGTTCGGCTTCATCTTGTGGACGAGCAAAGGCAGCAGCGAAATGACGTCCATGGGTCGGGCAAAAACATAGCCCTGCACGCCATCGATTCCATAGGCACCGAGGGCGGCCAATTGTTCCTCGGTCTCGATCCCCTCGACGATCACTTCCAGCTCGAGATCGCGGGCGATTCCGGTTATGCCACGCATCATCAAGCCGCTGCGCTGGGAGGTATCGATAGAGGTCGTGAAGGAACGGTCGATCTTGACCTTGTCGAGCGGCAACATCTCCAGATAGCTCAGCGACGAATAGCCGGTGCCGAAATCATCCAGCGCCGTGCGCACGCCGATGGAGCGCAGCCGCTCCAGCGTTTCGATCACAAGACCGGAATCGTCGATCAGGATCGATTCCGTGATCTCCAGAGTCAGGCGGTGCGGCGCGATGCCGGAACTCTGCAGGCAGGAGCGGGCAATCGAGACGAGATCGAGATCACGCCGGAACTGCTTCGCCGAGAGATTAACGCTTACGCCCACATCGACGGGCCAGCTCGTGGCGGCATGGCAGGCAGTCTGCATCGCCCACGTGCCCATCAACGAGATGAGACCGGAAGCCTCGGCGATCGGGATGAACACGCCGGGAGAAATGAAGCCGCGCTCCGGATGCTTCCAGCGCATCAACGCCTCCACCAGTGTCACGCGGCGGGTCCTGGGGTTCAAGATCGGCTGGTAGGCCAGCGACAATTCGCCATTCTCGATCGCGCGGCGAAGATCCTGCTCGAGCAGGATACGCTCGTCATATTTCGCACCGAGTTCGGCCGAGTAGACACAGACTTGGTTCTTGCCGGATTCCTTCGCCTGATAGAGCGCGAGGTCGGCATGCTTCAGCGCCATTTCCGGTGCCAAACCCGCGCCCGTGGCGATGCCGATGCTGGCGCCGGCGCGCAGGCGCACATTGCGGACAAGGAAAGGCAATGTGAGGTCGTTCACGACGTCGGTCGCCAGCGCCATTGCCATGACAGCATCCATGCGCGGCGTGATGATCAGGAATTCGTCACCGCCGATGCGGGCCACCACATCGTCATCCGTGAAATGGCGCGTGATGCGCTGCGCGGCTTCCCGCAGCAATTCGTCGCCCAACGTGTGACCGAACATGTCGTTCACATGCTTGAAATTGTCGAGGTCGATCGAGATCAGCAGGAACGGCTTGTCAGCCGAATGCCAGTTTTCCATCTGCTCCATCAGCGCATAGCGGTTCGCAAGGCCGGTCAACGCGTCGCGCTTCGCGAGCATTTCCAGCTTGCGCATGGTCTGCAGGCGGGACACATAGACCTCATGGATGGTCCGGACGCTCGAGAGCGTCGCAAGCAGCGTGAAGGCAACGGCGATGCCGATCAGCACATAGGCAAGCTCGCCGCTGAAGATCAGCCCGAAGATGAAGGTGATCGACACCAGCGCCATCTGAACCTGGGTGATGTAGGGGCGCGAGGTGTTGCGGCCGGAAACGCCGCCCAGATATCCCATGGTCTGCG
The DNA here is from genome assembly GCF_046092605.1 of Rhabdaerophilum sp. NCBI lineage: Bacteria > Pseudomonadati > Pseudomonadota > Alphaproteobacteria > Hyphomicrobiales > Rhabdaerophilaceae > Rhabdaerophilum > Rhabdaerophilum sp. The sequence goes on from NZ_JBJTDY010000187.1 coordinate 11,794, forward strand.
CCACACCGAGAATCGAGGCCGCCTGATAGGGATGGGCAAGGACGGAATAGGCCCCGAACAGGCCTACCGTGGCGGCCGTGCTCCAGGCACCCACCAGCGCCATCCGCTCAAACTGGCGTTGCACCGCCCGATCCGTTCGCCCGCGCGCCTTCCGGTTGTAAAGGCGATGGCTGAACCAGCGGAAGCCGTTGATCACAAACAGCAGGCAGGCCAGTCCGAGAATGATCGGGTCACCACTCAAGAAATAAGCGCTGAGGATGATGCCGTTGATGATCATCATGCCAAGGATGACGGCCGAGGGTGTACCATACAACGCCTCGATCATGCTTGCATAAAAGGAATCGTCATTCTCGGGTGAGGGATTCAGCTGAACCGCGAACTTCTCGGGCGCATCTGGCATTGCGTTCGATCCTTGCTCGCCTTCCGCTGCTGACATTACGGCCCTCGTTTCTTAACAATTCGTTCCAAGGGGCGGGGACACACGGTATTCTTCAAAAATAACAGAGCTTTCCCGCTGATTGTCGATGCTGCTTGGGCTGCATCTCGATCAAACACATATCAATCTCTGGTTGTATTTTTATGAACTTATTCCAGAGTTTCGCGACAGGTGTCGCCAGCCGGCGACAAATGCAACGGCTGCACCCTTAACCGCTCGGTCGCGTTTTCCCGGGAGATGTGCATTTGTGCAAAGGCAGGATTAGACCGGATGGCGCATGAGCCATGCAACCGCGCCAGCCAGGCTTCCGGAATTGCCCGTCCACGCGACCGGATGAGGGCTCCAGGCCAGGGAGGAGGAAGCCGGCAGTTCCTTCCGCATGGTTTTCCTTGCGCAGGCTATGGCGGGTCCGGGCACTCCGCCCGGTGAGGCCGATGAAATTGATATCATTGAAATCCGCCATCACAGCGACGCCCATTGCGACAGTCGCGGCGAGCAGCGGCGCCGTCTGGATGGTGAGCGAGCGAAAAAGGGGTGAACTTCGCCAGGCCCGCCGACCATGAAATTTCCATGAGTTTGGAAAGCCCGGATTAAGGCTTCATTAAGGGTGTCGGTCTTCTAGTTTTCCGGCCGTCCCATCCACGGCGCGCGCGACCGATCAACTTCGCGTGAGGTGACGGTGAGGTCCAAAACCGGCCTTATTTTGAGCGCAACTTGAAGAAGTTCGAGAGTGTTGGGTTATTTTTCGCTCGCCGAAATGTTTCCCGTCGAAGAAAGAGCCGCCACGCCGAACGAATGCTCCCTTTCGTTCGGTTCGTCCCCTCTGGAAGGAGATGAGCCAAAGCCATGAGCGCCGCGCCGAACCCGAAGCTTGAACGTGACAGGCGGATCGATCTGTTCCGCGGTATCGCGCTTGTGATGATCTTCATCAATCACATGCCCGCGACGCCGTGGAGCCTGCTGACCTCGCGCGCCTGGGGCTTTTCGGATGCGGCGGAAGTGTTCGTGCTGCTGGCCGGCCTTGCGGCTGCCCTCGCCTATCATCGCTATTTCGCCAATGGCGCGACGGGTATCGGCTTCGCCACCGTCTTCTCGCGCATGTGGAAGCTTTATCGCACGCACCTGTTCCTCTTCCTGATGGTCGGCACGATCTGCGTGATCGGCGCGGAGCGATTCAACGAGCCGAGCCATCTCGAGGCTTTGGGCTTCGACACCTTCCTGCAGAATCCGGGGGCGTTCCTGGCTCATGTGGTGACCCTGCGCTTCCTGCCGGGCTATCTCGATATCCTGCCGCTCTATGTGCTGCTCCTGGCCCTGGTGCCGGCGCTCTTTCTGCTGCACCGCCTGCACTGGATTGCCCCGCTCGCGCTCAGCCTGGCGCTGTGGGGTGCGGTTCAGGGCATCGGCTTCAACATCCCGAACAGCCGCACCGCGCGCGAGTGGACCTTCAACCCCTTCGCCTGGCAGTTGCTCTTCACGATCGGCTTCGTCATCGGGCTCAGGATGCGGTCCGGCCTTGGCCTTGGCCTGCTGGGCCGCCCCCTTGTCGCACGCGGCATCACTATCGCCGCCGCGCTGTTCACGGTCGCGGCCTTCCTGATCAGCGCCCCGTGGCGCGAGATTCCCGGCTACGAGAACGTCTGGCTCGTTGACCCGCTCCGCATTGGCGCGATCTCCAAAACGGATCTCTCCATCATCCGGCTCATCGATGTGCTGGCGAAGTTCTGGCTTGTGATGGTTCTCATCCAGCCGGATGCGCGCTGGCTCTCCTCTGTCCCGGCCCGGATGACGGCACTGATGGGCAAGCATTCGCTGGAAGTCTTCGCTCTTGGCACCATCGGCAGCATCGCCGGCGGCATCGTGATCGTCGTGAACGGCTACCATCCGGCGATCATCGCCGCAGCCGTGCTGACAGGCACCGCGCTGATGATCGGCATGGGCGCTTTCATGGAATGGCGCAGCGGCGCGACGGCGTCCTCGCGCAAGCCCAAGGTCGAGGCGGCACCTGGCTCCGCCCCTGCCCTGCCACCCACGCCCGAGCGGCGCGCCGAACCGGTTTCCTCGCGCTCCACGCTGCTTGCACTCGATCCGCGCGTATGAAACCTTCCAGGGCCAAGATGGTGAGATTCAAACGCCTTAGCCCTTCGAAATCGCTTCTGTCCGTGCTCCTGGCCGGCAGCATGAGCCTTTTCGGTCTTGCAACTGCGCTTTCCCAGTCGCTGCCGCCCCCGGCGGCCCCCGCAACCGTGGTGAGTGTGCCGAAGAAGGCCGAACTCCTTCCGGTGACCGAAATCGAACTGATGGCCAACAGCCAGCCGAGTGCTCTCGCGCTCGACGCGCGCGATGGCTCCATCTGGTTTGCCGCGCCTTCGCTCGGCGCGCTGGGGCGCATCGATGCCGAAACGCTGAAGGTCACCTATCTCTATCTTGGCAAGCGCGCGAAACCCTTCGGTCTCGCCTTCTCGCCGGATGGCGCGCTTTACGCTACCGACAAGACCCTCAACGTCCTCCACCGCATCGATGGCACGACAGGCGAACTGACCCGCATTGCGATGCCGTCAGACCTGCCGACCATGGATCTGTCCGGCCTGCGCTCCGATGGCCTGGGCCGGATCTGGTTTGCGGGCTCGGCCGGCTGGCTCGGCAGGTTTGATCCGCAGAACGGCGCGGTCGAGGTCTCCTCGCACGATGACCTGCAAGGCATGGGGCTGAATGCGCCGGGCGAAGCCGGTGCCATCTGGTTCAGCGCGTGGAAGGCTGGCCGGATGATCCGCCTTGACCCGCAACGTGGCCGCTTTGATTCTACCGCCCTGCCGGAGAGTTTCCGCGGCGCGCGGGGGCTCGCAACCGGGCCAAAGGGCGAACTCTGGGTGTCCTCCGCCAAGACCAATGCCATTGCCCGCTGGGCGGGTCGCGGCTCATGGCAAATCATTCCGCTGCCCTGGCCCGAGAGCCAGCCCCAAGCGCTGCTCGCGCGGGCCGACGGCACGTTGATCATCGCCGATGGCGGACGGCGCGTCCTGCTGCGCTATCGCCCGGAGAAGAATGTTTTCGAGGAGATCGCCCCGCTGGGCGAAGGCGGCATCATCCGCGCGATGATCGAGACGCGCAGCGGCATCGCCTTTGCCGATTCCGGAGGCGACGACATTCGGCTCGTGCCCGACCGGCGGCCGGTCGAGAACTGATTCAAGGACCTAGTCACGAGGACGCGAGAAGGCGAGCCGCATGAGGCTTGACTTCGCAATCTGCTGCGCGAGCAGGGTGCCGGTGCAGAGATGGCCCAAGGCGGTCATGTGCAGGCCATCACCCATCACGAGGTCATCCATCGCCGCGGCTTGCGTGGAAACGAGGTTTTTCATGATCTCGTAGCGGTGGAAGTGCAGCACGCCTTCGGCACGCGCGGCCTCGGCGATCGCTGCCTGCATCACCGGCGTATCCTTGTCGCGATCGACCATCGGCGCGACCTGCAGATCCATCAGAACCACGGGGATACGCTTTTCCCTCAGCCGCTGAAGCGCGATCCGCATATCGGCAATGGCGCTTTCCACGCCATCCATCGAGAGCACGTCATTCACGCCCAACTGCCAGATCACGAGATCCGGCTTCTCGGCGATGACATCGCGTTCGAGCCGCGCAAGCATGTCGGCGATGGTCTCGCCACCCTTCCCGCGATTGAGGATCTCGACGGGGTTCAGCACCTCGCGGGCGAGCACGCGCTCCAGCACGGCGGGGTAGATGTCCTTCTTGGAGAGATTGGGCGTGCCTTCGGTGGAGGAAGAACCCAAAGCGACGATGCGGATAGGCTCACCCGCCTCAAGCCGCGATTCTAGATTGGGCAGCGGCTTTTCCGTGCCGGCGACATGGCGGGCCTTGTTGCAGCGCGGCTCACCAGCCAGAGCCGAAGCTGCAAGCACCAGCGTGAGGCCAAGCCCCGCCAGCGCCAAGGTCGTAACACCCGTTTTCCGCACGTCCCCGAACTCCCGGTTCGCATCAGCGGCGACTGCAGGCTTTCCTTGCTTGCATGGCTGCTCATCGTCCTGCGCAGAATGGAATAAGGCAACCCTTTCGATCATGCCAGCAAAAAAGTTAATCGGTGTTAACGCCCGCGTGCGCTGTCCCTGCTGATCTCGGGAAGGAGGCCAAAAGCATCCTCCAGCCAGCCGGGGTCGAAATCATGCCCGCCGGCATGCAGGCAGAAATCGAGATAGGCCCCGCGCTCGCAGCCTGTCGCGCGACGACAGCCGAGCGCACCAAGCGTGGTGGAAACATCCTCCTCGGCCGGGCGGCAGGCACCGAGTTTGCGCGCGAGATCGATGGCATGGCGGATGCTACCCTGGTGGAACTTGCCGCCGCGCACGGGCCGCCCCTCCAGCGGGAAGGTTACATCGTTGAGGCCGTGGATGTGGCGGATCGCCCGCAAACCCGCCGGGCAGCTTTCCGGCTCCGGCCGCCAGAAAGCGCCGGAGACTGGAAGGTGAAAGCGGAACAGGCCGGGACGCGCGCAGGCGATCGCCCAGACCATCGAGGCTCCCTGACTGAAGCCGGAAGCCCAGAGCCGGTTCTCATCCAGCGGCAAACGCTGGCGCAAATCCGCGAGCAGGCTCTCTACGAAAGCGACATCGTCGCGCAGTTGCGAGGGGGAGCCGGGATGCGACCAGGTCTGCCCCTCCCCTTGCGGCACGACGAGCGCGAAACCGAGCCGACCCGCGATCTCCCGCAGGTCCTCGCGCGCGATCACATCGGCGGCGATTTCGCGAAACCCGTGGAAATGCACGAGCACGGGCAGCGGATCGCGCCCGTTCCAGCCCAGCGGGGTTTCCGCGAAATAGAAGCCGTTGGAGAGGCTGCAGCGCCCGCCCTCACCATCGCAAAGCGGCGAGGCTCCGGCCGATCCAGCAGCCAGAAACAGCGCCAACAACAGAAGGAAAGCCCGAAGCCCCCGCATGCGGGGTGAAGATTGGCACATCTCCGCCTCGGCTGTCGATCACGCTTCGGCGAGCGATGCCGATACCACCCGCCGTCAGATGGCCGTCGCTGCCGGTGCGGGCGAAGCATCCTTCGGTGCCATGTAGCGCGCGGGCACGGATAGCGCGAAGGTTGCTATTTGCCGAAGGGATTCCATCGGCTTGCCATCGCGGGCGCCGATCGACATGCCTTGAACGACGCTCACGAGAAAATCCGTGAGCGCCGCGACGGGCGTATCCGGAATGAATTCACCCGACTGGACGCCCGCCTCAAGTTCTGCGCGGATCACCTCCGCAAAGGCTTTCCGCCGGATGACCAGCATGTTCACGGCTTCTGCATTTTCATTGGAGCAGGAATGCGCGGCCGCGCAGAGAAAGCAGCCGAGCGGCCCGCCCGGTGCGACGAAATTCGTGGCGAAAAGTCCGAACATCGCCTCCAGCCGGCCGAGAGTCGAGCGGATACCCGGCAGCACCTTGTCCCTCTGCTTGGCGAAATCCGCGAGGTAGAGATCGGCGGCTTCGCCGAGCAGCCCAAGCTTGGAGCCGAAGGCCGAATAGAGGCTCGATCTGCGAATTCCCATCGCGTCCTCGAGCTGCGAGAGCGACATCGCTTCAAAGCCATGCTGCCAGATGAGGCGCTGCGCCGAACGGACGGCCATCTCTCGGTCGAAGACGCGCGGGCGACCACGCGGGCGGGCTGTCATTCGCGGGCGGGCTATCATTTTTGTACCGATCCGATCATAATTCTTGACAGGGCGTTCGGCTGCCTGATATTTGTTCCGGTCAGAACATAATCATTCCGGCGGCTTCTGTCACCTTTTGAATGTGTTCGATGTCGCACTCCTGAAAGGATCAGCCCCATGATCTCGCGCCGCTCCCTGCTTGCCTCCTCCCTTGCCGCCGCCTCGCTGGGCGCGACCGGCCTCCCCGCTCTTGCCAAAGCGCCGCTCTCCGGTCGGCAGGTGCCTGGCGTCTTTCGCCAGAAGATCGGGTCCATCGAGATCACCGCGCTGAGCGACGGGTTCGGACCGATCGGCATCGAGGCCTTCACGAATCTCGATCCGGCGGAAGCCCAACGAATGCTCGCGGCGGCCGGCGAGAAGGCGATGGCGCCCACGGCCATCAACGCCTTCGTGGTGAATACCAGCACAAAGACCTATCTCGTTGATACCGGCATGGGTTCGAACAAGGCTTTCGGGCCCTCGCTGGGCCGCATGCGCGCCAATCTCGCCGCTGCCGGCATCGAACCGGGCCAGATTGATGCGGTGATCCTCACCCATGCCCATCCCGACCATGCCGAAGGGCTGATCACCTCGGAAGGCAAGGCGCGCTTCCGCAAAGCCGAGGTGATCCTCCACGAGGCGGAAGCCAATTTCTGGCTCGATGAGGGCGTGTTCTCGCGCGCGCCGGAGGCCGCGAAACCGTTCTTCCTCTCCGCCCGCAACGCGCTGAAGCCCTATGCCAACCGCACCCGCAAGGTGAAGGACGGAGAGGTGGCGCCTGGCCTGACGCTGCAGCTCGCCGCCGGGCACACGCCGGGCCACGCCGTGATCCGAGTCTCCTCCGGCAAGGATCAGCTGCTGATCGCGGGCGATACGCTGCATAACGCCCTGTTCCACACGCTGCGGCCGGAGACGACCTTCGCCTTCGATTCGGATGGGAAGCAGGCGGCGGAGACGCGCAAGAAGATCTTCGACATGGTCGCGACCGACGGCATCCCGATTGCCGCGACCCACGTGCCGTTCCCCGGTTTCGGGCGCATCGTCCGTGATGGTCAGGCCTATCGCTACGTGCCGGCGCAGTGGGGCGACCTCGCCTGATCGCGTTGGGGCAAACGAAAAAGGGCCCGCCTCCGATGAGGCGGGCCCGAAAGTTCAGCGCATCCCCGCGGCTCAGCGCATCGTGGGGATCACGAAATCCGCACCCTGCTTGATGCCCGAAGGCCAGCGCGAGGTGATGGTTTTCGTCTTCGTGTAGAAGCGGAAGGCATCCGGACCGTGCTGGTTGAGATCGCCGAAGCCCGAGCGCTTCCAGCCGCCGAAGGTGTAATAGGCCAGTGGCACGGGGATCGGCACGTTGACGCCCACCATGCCGACATTGACGCGCGAAGCGAAATCGCGGGCCGCATCGCCGTCCCGCGTGAAGATGGCGACACCGTTGCCGTATTCATGGTCATTCGCGAGCTTCAGCCCGGCCTCGTAATCCTGGGCGCGCACGACAGAGAGCACGGGGCCGAAGATTTCCTCCTTGTAGATGCGCATCTCCGGCGTCACGTGGTCGAACAGGCAGCCGCCCATGTAGAAGCCGTTCTCGTAGCCCTGCATCCTGAAGCCACGGCCATCGACCACGAGCTTCGCGCCTTCCTTGACGCCGAGATCGACATAGCCCTTCACGCGATCGAGATGCTGGCGCGTCACCAGCGGGCCGAAATCCGCCGAGCCATCGGTGGAGGGGCCGACCTTGAGGTTCTCGACGCGGGGGATGAGCCGCTTCACGAGTTCATCCGCCGTCTTCTGGCCCACGGGAACGGCCACCGAGATCGCCATGCAGCGCTCACCCGCCGCGCCATAGCCCGCGCCGATCAGCGCATCGACCGCCTGATCCATGTCCGCATCCGGCATGATGATCATGTGGTTCTTCGCACCACCGAAGGCCTGCACGCGCTTGCCCGCCGCGCAGCCCCGGCCGTAGATGTATTCGCCGATCGGGGTGGAGCCGACGAAGCCGATCGCCCTGATATCCGGGTCCTCGATGATCGCGTCGACGCTCTCCTTGTCGCCATTGACGACATTGCAGATGCCCGGCGGCAGGCCCGCCTCGATGAGGATTTCCGCAAGGCGCATCGGCACGCCAGGATCACGCTCGGAAGGCTTCAGGATGAAGGCGTTGCCGCAGACGATGGCCGGTCCGAGCTTCCACATCGGAATCATCGCGGGGAAGTTGAACGGGGTGATGCCCGCGACCACACCCAGCGGCTGGCGCATCGAATAGATGTCGATGCCGGGGCCGGCGCCATCGGTGAATTCCCCTTTCAGCATATGCGGCGCGCCGAGGCAGACCTCGATGACCTCCACGCCACGCTGGATGTCGCCCTTCGCGTCGGGGATCGTCTTGCCGTGCTCGCGCGCGAGGATGTCGGCGAGCTCATCGTTGTACTTCGCGACAAGCTCGATGAAGCGCATCATCACGCGCATGCGGCGCTGCGGATTGGTGGCGGCCCATGTCGGCTGCGCGGCCAGCGCGTTTTCCACTGCGGCGCGCAGTTCCTCCTTCGAGGCGAGCGCGACCTTGGCCCGCACCGAGCCGTCCATCGGCTGGTAGACATCCGCGAAGCGGCCCGATTTTCCGGGCACATGCTTGCCCCCGATGAAATGTCCGTAGGTGATCATGGTTTCCTCCTGTTTGATCGGTTTAGGCTGGGGCCTGCTCGGCCAGTGCCCGGCGCACGGCCGGGCGCGCCTGCATGGCCTGCCGGTGCGCGGCGATTTTCGGGAATTCGTTCACATCGATCTCGAAGCGCTCGAGCCAGCCGGTGAGCGTGAAGAGATAGGGATCGCCGATGGTGTAATCCGCGCCCATCACCCAGGGGCCGTCGAAATACCCTGCCTCGATCAGACGGCAGCAATCGCGCGTGTTCTGCGGCACCTTGGCGCGCATGTCGGCGAAGGAACTCTCCTGATCTGCCCAGCGCGCGGCCCGGCGGAAATGCGCGGTCGCGACATGCATCGTGGAAGAGAGATAGGCCATCAAGGCCTGCAGTTCGGCAAAAGCGAAGGCATCATCCAGCGGCGCGAGACGTGCGGCGGGAAAGTTCTGCGCGATGAAGGTGAGGATCGCCGGCGTCTCCGTGAGAATGCCGCGATCCGTGACGAGCGCCGGTACGCGGCCCTTGGGGTTGATGGCGAGATAGGCCTCGCTGCGCTGCTCGTTCTTCGCGAAATCAAGCGCGATGGCCTGATAATCCGCATCCGCCTCCGCAAGAGCGATATGGCTCGCCAGCGCGATGGTGCCGGGGGCATAGTAAAGTTTCATGCTCATGCTCATGCTGATCCTTCTCCCGCATAACGACGCGCGGTCTCGCGCAAGGCGGCCTGCGCATCGGCCCAGAGCTGGCGGGTGATCTCCGCTGCCGCACCGGGCCGCGCGAGCTTGACACTCTGCCCCGCCCAGAGGGAGAGCGCCTGCGCATCGCCCGCCTTTGCTGCAGCCGCGCGCATTTCCTGCGTCAGCGCATTCTGGATCGGATAAGCTGGAATTTCATCGGAAAACTCCTGCATCTCGCGCATGAAATCATTCTCGATGCCGCGCGCATAGCGCCCGGAGAAGACGCGCGTGAGGTGCGTCGCATCATCCGCGACCTCAGCGATCGCGCGACGCCAGGGCGCGCTGGTCGCGGCTTCCTCGGAGAGAAGATAGGCGGTGCCGATCTGCACCGCCGCAGCCCCCATGGCAAGCGCCGCGGCGATCGCCCTGCCGTCGGTGATCCCGCCGGCGGCGATGACCGGCAGGGCAATCGCCTCTCGGATGGTCGAGAGAAGCGCCAACGTGCCGATCTGGCTTTCGCCGACATGCTTCAGAAAGGTTCCGCGATGGCCACCGGCCTCGAAGCCCTGCGCGCAGACAGCATCCGCCCCCACCGCTTCCCAAGCCTTCGCCTCGGCGACCGTGGTCGCGGTGCCGACCACAAACGTCCCGCGCGATTTCAGCGCAGAAACCTGCTCGTGCGTGAGGATGCCGAAGGTGAAGGAGGCCGCGGGAGGCGCTGCTTCCAGAAGAGCCGCGAATTGCGGTTCGAACGGTTCCGCCCATTGGTTCGGGATGATCTGCGCCGGCAGGCCATAGCGCTCGCGCCATGGTGCGAGGCGTGCCATGGAGTCGCGCACCTCCGCCGCATCGGCCTTAACCGGCGGAAGGACGAAGAGATTGATCGCGAAGGGCTTGTCGGTCTCGCTTCTAAGCTTCACGACCGCTGCCCGAAGCGCGGCGGGCGTCATCGAAGCGGCCGCGAGAGAGCCCATGCCGCCAACCTTCGAAACCGCGAGCGTGAGCGCCTCACCCGCAGCACCGAGCATGGGCGACTGGATGATGGGCATGGCAAGCGATTGCAGAACCACCGGCTTTCCTCCTGCAAATTTTTTGCCTGCAACTTATTGCCCGCAGAATTCTCGGGTATGCCGGACAGAACCTACGACTTGCATCGACGCATAACAAGGCGCAGAAAGGCGCAAGCGTTCCGCATTTCTGGGCTCATCGCATGGATTGGGACATCGCATGGATTGGGACAATGCGCGCATCTTCCTCGCGGTGGCGCGATCGGGCCAGTTTCTCGCAGCGGCGCGGCAACTGGGCCTCGACCATGCGACGGTCGCGCGTCGTGTGAGCGCGCTGGAAAAGGCGCTCGGCTCCGCCCTGTTCGAGCGCCGCACCACCGGCTGCGTGCCCACGCCGGCCGGGGAGCGGTTTCTTGCCTCTGCCGAGCGGATCGAGGCCGAAATGCTCTCGGCGCAGGCCGATCTCGCGGCAACCGGGCTCGATGTCTCGGGCACGGTGCGGATCGGCGCGCCCGATGGTTTCGGCACATTGTTTCTCTCGCCGCGGCTCGGCAAGCTCGCGAGCCTGCATCCCGGCCTCACCATCCAGCTTGTGCCGGTGCCGCGTGCCTTTTCGCTCTCGAAGCGCGAGGCGGATATCGCGATCACCATCGACAGGCCGGAAGCGGGCCGCCTCGCCATCCGCAAGCTCACGGATTACACGCTCCACCTCTATGCCGCACGGAGCTACCTCTCGAAACACGGGGAACCGGAGAGCCGCGAGGCGCTGAAGGCGCATCAGCTCGTGACCTATGTACAGGACCAGCTCTTCTCGCCCGCGCTGAACTTCATGCCCGACCTTTTCGGGCCGGATTATCGCCGCCTCGAATGCGTCAGCGCGGTGGGGCAGGATGCGGCAGTGCAGGCCGGCGCGGGCATCGGAATCCTGCATGATTACCACGCCGCGAAGAATGCGAGCCTCAAGATGGTTCTGCCCGAGCTTTCTTTCCGCCGCACCTACTGGCTCGCCACGCATCTCGACACGCAGGCGAGCTTGCGAATCCGAACGGTTGCGGATTTCATTGTCGCGGAGGTGCAGGCCCATCGCGCCTTTTTCGAATCTGAGGCGGCAGCAGGCGAGGCATGAAAAACCGCACCGGTGGGGGAGCGGGCTTTTGCCTTTCGGCGGGAAAATCAGGTGCTCAATCGTCGCGATAAATCCTCTCGCGGCGCTCATGGCGCTCCTGCGCCTCGATGGACAGGGTCGCGATGGGGCGGGCATCAAGGCGCGCCAGGGTAATGGGCTCGCCGGTTTCCTCGCAATAGCCGTAGGAACCATCCTCGATGCGGGCCAGCGCCGCGTCGATCTTGGCGATGAGCTTGCGCTGGCGATCCCGCGCGCGCAGTTCGATGGCGCGGTCGCCTTCCGAGGAGGCGCGATCCACAAGGTCGGGATGCGCATCGGTATCGGATTGCATGGCGGTGAGGGTCAATTCCGCGTCGCGGATGATCTCGTCCTTCCAGGCGATCAGCTTGCGGCGGAAATACTCGCGCTGCCGGTCATTCATGAAGGGCTCGTCCTCCGAAGGACGATAACCGGATTCGAGATTGACGACCTTGCCCGGCGGGGGCTTTGCGCCGGCAGCCTTTTCGGCCTCCGCCATGGTCGTTTCTTCCGCCCTGCGCGCCATCTCGACTCACTCCCCTGATGCTACGCAACGATCTCGCCCGCACATAACGCGAGAGCCGCAACGAAACAATGACGCTGCGGGGCGATATCACAGAATCATGCGGAAAGGGCCCGGAAGTGCGTCCAATCTGCGACAGCACGCCGCAAGGCGTTGCCAAATGGGGCAATCAGCCGCGTTGGGCCTTGCGCAATTTGGCGAGTTCGACAGCAGCGCGCAGGTCGATGCTTTCGAGAATCCCGTCAAGTCGCGGGTCTCCGCTGAAGCCCTCGTCACGCATCGCGACCGCGAGGCGATTCAGAAGGTCGGGGGTCGGCGAGCCGGCGAGGAGGGCGATCTTCAGTTCGTCGAGCAGGTCGAGCAGGCTATGTCCGCGGCGCAAGCCCCGGCGACGGCGCTCCCTGGTCGTGTCCTCGGACTGAATGGCAATCAGCGCCTCGAGACCGCCGAGGACCGAGGCTGGCGCGGCACCTTCGGCCTTCGCCGTGGCCGTGCCGGAATCGAGGGTGAACCGCGCACCCGCTGACCCGCCCACACGGGCGGAACGGCTGGAAGCGACCGCGTTCACATTCCTCTGATCGACGATCCGCATCGGCTTTCCAAACCTTTTCCGGAAGCCCGGTTTCCCCCCAGGCCTTCACCGGTTCCCGAAATGTGCGGCAAAGGTGGTTAAGCGAGGGTAACCAAGGCAGGAAAATTCTGCCGCATGGGGCGAAATGTGCCGGGCAATACATGGAAAACCGCAGAAAGTTCGAGAGATTTTCGTGAATTTTTCAAGAGACTTAGCCTCTATTTCGATTTGGCATGCCAATCGCAGGCGAAAGTGCCAGAACGTCTCCTGTCTCGCGTGCGTTCACCCGTTTTTCAAAATGTGTAGCGGCTCGACCCGAAGCAAAGCGGGTCTGTCGCGGCCAGGAGCAAGAGGCATGCGGATGAACACTGGATTGATCGAGCAGCTGGGAGGCCTGCGCGACATCGTTCTGGCGGCGAGCCTCGCGGCTGTCGGCATCGTGTTGGCGGCCACGCCGGATGCGAAGGCGCTGTCGCGCATCAAGGACCTCGCGAATGTCGAGGGCGTGCGCGAGAACCAGCTAGTGGGCTACGGTCTCGTCACCGGCCTCAACGGCACGGGCGATACACTGAACAACTGCCCGATGACCCGCCAGTCCATGCAGGCCATGATGGAGCGCCTCGGCGTGAATACACGCGGCGCGAACATCCGCACCGCGAACATCGCGGCCGTGATGGTCACAGCCAACCTTCCCGCCTTCTCCACGCAGGGCACGCGGCTCGACGTGACCGTCTCCGCCCTCTGCGACGCCAAGTCGCTGCAGGGCGCGACACTTCTGGCCACCCCGCTCCTGGGCGCCGATGGCGAGGTCTATGCCGTGGCGCAGGGCTCGCTGGCCATTTCCGGCTTCGCGGCCGAGGGCGAGGCGGCACGCATCACGCGCGGAGTTCCAACGGTGGGCCGCATCGCGAATGGCGCGCTGATCGAGCGCGAGGTAGATTTCCAGCTCAACAAGCTGAACAACCTGCGCCTGTCGCTGCGCAACCCGGATCTCACCACGGCCCGGCGCATTGCCGCGGCCATCAATGATTTCCTCGGGGCAGACACGGCCGAGCCAACCGACCCCTCGACCGTGGTCGTGCAGGTTCCGCGCGCGTTCCCGGGCAACATGGTGCGCCTGCTGACAGAAGTGGAGCAGCTGCGCATCGAGCCTGACCAGCGCGCCCGTGTGATGATCGACGAACGCTCCGGCATCATCGTAATGGGCAAGGATGTGCGTGTCAGCCAGGTGGCCGTGGCGCAGGGCAATCTGACCGTGACCATCACCGAGCAGCCGGAAGTTTCCCAACCCGAGCCATTCGCCCGCGGGCAGACCGTGGTGGTGCCGCGCACCGGCATCCGGGTCGATACGGATGACAAGAGGAAGCTCGCGATCGTGCGGGACTCTGTCTCGCTCCGCGAATTGGTAGATGGCCTCAATGCCCTCGGCGTGGGTCCGCGCGACCTGATCTCGATCCTGCAGGCCATCAAGGCGGCGGGTGCCCTCCAGGCCGATATCGAGGTGATGTGATGAACCCGATCGGCAGCAACCCGGATTATGCCGTCCAGATCCAGCAGGCGAAGGCCGCCGGCCTTCTCCCCAAGGGCATGCCCGTGAACCGCAAGGCGTGGGAAACCGCGCAGGGGCTCGAGGCGAACTTCTTCCAGACCATGCTCGGCTCGATGTTCGAGGGCGTGGATGGCGAGGGCCCCATGGGGGCTGGCCCCGGCCAGGATGCCTGGCGCGGAATGCTGATCGAGAAATACGGCCAGAACATCGCCGCGAAAGGCGGCGTCGGCCTGGCACCGCAGATCTATCGTGAAATGTTGCGTCACCAGGAGTTGTCTGCCCATGCGTCCCAAAGTTCCGGCCTCTGAACGTCCCGACCTGCGCCCGAAGGTGACGCGGCCGGATGAGGCGGAGGCACTCGTTTCCTCCGCGCTGGCGGCTCTCGATGTCCTCGAGCCGCTGATCGAGAAGGAAACCGAACTCTTCCGGAAAGGCCGCGTGCGCGAGGCGCTCTCCCTCGCCATGACCAAGAACGAGGCGGCACAGGATTACACGCGCTGCCTCGAGACACTGAAATCCAACGCGATCGCCATCGGGCGCTTCCAGCCCTCGAACCTGGAGGGCCTGAAGGTTCGGCACGAGGCCTTCGCGCGGCTCATGAGCCTCAACATGGCCGTTGTGGCGACGGCACGCACGGTTTCCGAGGGCCTCATGCGCGATCTCGCCGATACGCTCGGCCAGAATTCGAGCCCGAAAACCTATCTGCGTGGCGGCGGCATGCACCGCAAGGCGGGGACAGCGCCGCTCGCGCTCTCGAAGGCGGTTTGAACGGGCGTTGAGCTGCCTTGATGCACTTTCTCATGGCGCTTGACCCTGATTTGACGTGATTGGATTCAGCCGCACGTAACCAAATCTCTGAACGAAACATAAATCCGCATCCGTTAGCTTGGTTGTCGAGGTCGAGTATTCCGCTCGACCTGTCATGAAGCGAGGATGGCTTCCATGGAAACGCGTTTGACCCCGACGGTCGGCGCTGCGGCGATTGGCCCGGTGCGCGTAGAAGCAGCGCCCGTTCGGAACGCCGTTCGAACCGATCTTGCGCCGCCGAAGGCGGTTTCGGCCCAGGCTGGCGCCGAACAGGTGCGGCAGTCCCGCGACCGGCGCGAGGGCGGAACTTCAGGCGGCAGGGAGACGAGTTCGTCCTTCGACGTCGATCGCGAGACGGGCGAACTCATCTACAAGGTGATCGACCAGGTCACCCAGAGCGTTCTGTCGCAGTATCCTTACGAGGGCCTGCTGAAGTTGAGGGCCTATATCAAGTCAGCGGAAGCGCGGGAGTGAGACCTCCCCCGCCGGGGCCAGGACTTTCCTGCCCCGGCTTTTCTGTCCGCTTTCGGCAAGCATGGTTCGCAAGTTCTTTTTTGTTAAGGTTACCAAATTTAACCAAGCCTTAGCCGCTTGGCGTGCATCCTCCTTCCAGAAAAACCACCGCGCCTGGCCGCTTGTTCCCGACTAACGGGCTAAAGCGAAAGAAATCCCCAGCCAGCCGGTGTTTCACAGAAGGTGACGCCGATGATCCCGACCAACTCCTCGATGACTTCGAGTATTTCGATCCTCAAGCGTACGAACGAACTGTTCGATCTCACGCAGAAGCGGGTCGCCTCGGGCAAGCAGGTCTTCTCCTCCACCGACGATGCCGCCCGCTATCGCCTCAGCGAGAACCTCCTGGGCCGCAACGGCCAGCTCAAGAGCATCAACGACAACGTCTCGCTCGGCCTCGCCACGCTGGAGACGACCGACAACACGCTGAAGCAGATCAGGGGCCTGGTCCAGTCGGCCCTCACCCTCGTCTCGAAGGCGCAGAACGAAGGCTCGAATGGCGTCCGCGCCACCACTTCCACCGCAGCGCTGGACCCGAACTCGGTTGTGACCGGCGTCACCGTGGGCTCGATCTTCTCGATCACCTCGGACAAGGGCAGCACCTTCACCTATACCTTCAACTCCACCAGCGTGACCTGGGGCGAGGTGGCCAATGCGCTCAACGCCTCGAATATCGGTGTCATGGCCGATTTCGTGCCGGGTTCAGTCGCCGGAACCTCGAACCTGCGCTTCCGGTCGATCAACGACAAGGATTTCACCTTCAACGCCACAACCGACCAGAACGTGATGGACGATCTGGCCAGCCTCACCTCCCCCACCGGGCAGGTCTTCAACCCCAACAACCTGTTCGCGAACGGCCTTCTGCCCCCGGCGGCAGGAGAAACGGGCTTCACGGTGGGCTATGGCGGCCATGTCACGGGCACAATCGCCGGCGGCGTCACGCTCGCCACCGTCATTCCGGCCGGCTCCAGCATCGTGTTCGAGGATGGCAACGGCCAATACCGCACCATCAACTACGGCGTGGCGACCACGGTAGGCCAGTTCATCATCGACGTGAACACGATGGGCGCGGGCATCCGGGCGGAACTCGTGAACCAGTCGGGTGGCGTGGGTGGTCCGCTGCAACTGCGCATGCGCAACATGAATTTCGGCAACATGAACATCGTGGGTGCCTCGGGTGCCTTCGCCGCCGGCGGCGCGATGGGCTTCCCCGGCATTATCACTGGTTTCGCCGCCACGCTCACGCAGAACAACGCGCTGCGCCTCGCCTATGGCCAGCAATATGACGCGATCATCGAGAACATCGATTCGCTGGCGCAGAACAATCCTGTACCGCTTGGGCGCAACCTCCTTCAGGGCGAGAACGTCTCGGTGATGCTCGACGAGTTCTCAGGCAACCCGATCAGGCTCGCCGGCGTCATGCTGACGGCGAGCGGCTACCTGACGATGTCGCAGCCCGGCTCCAGCTGGGCGAATGACACCTTCCTGCAGAATTCGGCGACGCAGGCCCGGCAGGCCGAGACCATCCTGCTGCAAACTCAGGCGCAGTTCGCAGCCTTCAACAACTACATTCGCGATCGCTTCGACCTGAACAAGACCTATATGAGCGAAGCGAAGACCCAGGGCGACGAGATCGTGGCCGCCGACCCATCCGAGGAAAGCGCAAGCCTTCTCGCCTTGCAGACCCGACAGCAATTCGCGGTGCAGGCGGTCTCCATCGGCAATCAGGTGCAGCAATCGCTGCTCAAGCTGCTCGGGTGATATCCAGTCCGATCCGAGCGAGAAGAGACAGGGGCCCCAGGGCCCCTTTTGCTTGCTCTGGATTTTAGGGTTGCGTTAGCATTAACAAGCAATCAATCATTTACCGTAAACCCGCATTGCCGCGTTTCCGGCCTTCCGTTTAACGCTGATTTAGAAACGCCTCCCCCACCTTCTGCACGTCGAGGGCCAGCAGGTCTGTGCCTTCGTCGATTCTGGCCAGGATGGCCATTCCGCTTGCAACAGAAGGTGCAACCATGTCTGTCGTTTTCAACGCCGCCACTGCGGCCAACGTCAACATTCTCCAGACCACCAACAAGCTCTTCCAGGTCTCCCAGAAGCGTGTCGCCACCGGCAAGGCGATCTTCGGCGCGGCGGATGACGCCACGAAATACACGATGTCGGAGACGATGCTGAGCCGCTCGGCGAATCTCGACCGCGTCAACAACAACATCTCGACGGCCCTCAAGACCCTCGAATCCACCGATGTCGCGCTGAAGCAGATCCGCAACCTGCTCCAGCAGATGAACACGATGGCGTCGCAGGCGCTGAACGCCGGTTCACAGACCACGGTTCAGGCGACTTCGACCGCCAATATCGGCGAGACGACCGCCGTGGCCGGTGCCTCGGCTGGCATGCGCCTGTCGATCACCGCGGATAATGGCAAGAACTTCACCTACACGCTCACCGGCTCGACCGGCGGCACCACCTGGGGCCAGATTTCGCAGGCGCTGAACAACGCCAATATCGGCGTGACGATGCGCTTCCAGGTGAACGGCACGGGTTCGCAGATCTTCCTCGAATCGACCGACGGCAAGACCGGCTTCACGATCGACGGCGCGACCTCGCAGCAGGTGATCGACGACCTGGCCGGCATCAACTCCGGTTACGATGGTGCCTACGCCGCCTCGAAGTTCATCAACTCGACCAACGTTCCCTCGGGCTTCGGCGGCAGCACCCCCTATGGCCTGCGCTTCGGCACGGGCGGCGCGGTCAGCACCGCCTCGACCTTCGCAGCTTCGTCCGTGGCGGCCGGCACCTCCCTGACCTTCCTCGGCGCGGATGGCGTGGCCCGCACCTGGTCCACGACGACCGTGAAGAACCTCGATGCGGTTCTGGCGGAAATCAACGCGATGAATGCCGGCGTGAAGGCCGAGTTCGTGCAGTCGGCGGCCGGCCAGTTCCGCATCGGCCTGCGCAACCTCGAAGGCAATGCCATCACCGTGCTCAATGGTACCGGCGCCTTCGATTCGGTCAGCGGCTTGGCCCGCTTCAACGCGGCTTCCGGCTCGCCGATCGTGCAGGGCAACCCGATCCTCGGCTCGACGAACAACGCCCGTCGCCTCGAGCTCGGCCAGCAATATGAAGCCTACAAGGTGGAAATCACGAACATCATCAACAACAACGTGGTTCAGGCGGGTCGCAACCTCCTCCGGGGCGAGGGCATGAGCGTGATCCTGAACGAGTTCGCCGCCAACCCGATCGCCATCAATGGCGTGAACACGACGGTGACCGGCAATCTCGGCCTGATCGCCCTCGGCTCGTCCTGGACCACCACGGGCAACATCACCACCTCGCTGGGCCAGGCCCAGACGGCGTTGACGGTTGTCAACAACCTGCAGGCGCAGTTCGGCAACTACGCCTCGTTCATCCAGGATCGCTACGATCTCAACAAGGAGTTCTCGAGCAACATGAAGACCTTGGGCGATGATCTCGTGGCGGCGGATGTCGCCGAGGAATCGGCCAAGCTGACGGCGCTGTCGACCCAGCAGCAATTCGCGGTCCAGGCCTTCTCGGCCGGCTCGTCGAATGCGCAGTCCCTGCTCCGCCTGCTCGGCTGATCCCGCCCTTCTTTCCGCAATCAAACCAGAAGAGGCCCGCTTCGGCACCGAAGCGGGCCTTTTTTCATGGGCGCGGGCAACAGGCTGTTTCAGAATCGTTAACCATCTTCCCTTAGGAATTGATAATGCTCGTCCGACTGCCTTCCGGTGCAACGCGAGCGGCCAGAAGGCCGTTAACCCGCACGGATCGTCGATCGGCAGCCTCCGTTCCTGCGAACGGGGGGTCGCACCAGTTCAGGTTCCGGAGCTCCAGAATGAAGTCGGCAGTGATGTTCGCCAAAGCCGTGGATTGCCAGCTCAATGGCAAGCCCGACGAAGCCAAAGAGCTTTACAAGAAACTGCTGCGATACTACCCGGAATCGTCCGAAGTGCTGGGCAACCTGGCCGTGCTCGTGAAAAAGGACGGCCATGTGCGACTCGCCGAGCAGATGCTTCGCCGGGCGGTCAATGCCAATCCGCAGAACTTTTCGGCGCTGACGACGCTCGCGAACATCAAGATCGCGGACCAGAAATACGCCGAAGCGAAGAAATTCAATGACATGGCGCTCGCGATCGCTCCTGCGGATCTGGATGCCATCGTCAATGAGGGCGTGCTTTTCATCCACGACAACAAGCTCGACGAGGCCGAATTCAATTTCTGGCAGGTGATGCAGCGCGACCCGAAGCACATCACCGCGCGCATGAACTTCGCCAATGTCCGTCGCCTTAAGAAGGACAACATCGACAACACGATCGCGATGCTGAAGCAGGTCGCCGAACAGGACCCCGGCAACGTCGTGGTCAATCTGATGATCTGCGCCGCCAATCAGGATGCGCAGCGCTTTGTCGAAGCCATCGGCTATGCCGAGAAGGCTCTGGCGGCCAGCAACGGCAAGTCGGTCGATGCCCTGAACGCGCTCGCGACCTGCCATATCGTGCTCGGCGAACTCGAAGAGGCGGTCGAGATCTTCCAGCGCTCGCAGGCCATCAGCCCCGACAACGTGCTGACCGGCACGGCCTATCTCTTCGCGCTGAACTACGACGACCGCCGCACCCCGAAGGAGGTCTTCCACGAATATCAGCGCCTGGCGCACCTGCTCGGCAAGGACAAGGTTCAGTACAACCATTCCAAGCGCGGGAAGATCGAAGGCCGGCGCATTCGCATCGGCTATGTCTCGCCCGACTTCTACACCCATGTCGTATCGTTCTTCATCGAGCCGATCCTGCGAAACCACGATCGCACCCGCTTCGAGGTCATCGCCTATGCGAACGTGATGAAGCCGGACGAGCACACGGTGTATCTCAAGCGCTATTTCGACAAATGGGTCGATGTCGTGCGCATGAACGACGATGAAATGGCCGCCCAGATCCGCGCCGACGATGTCGATATCCTGATCGACCTCGCGGGCCACACCCATGGCAACCGGCTGCCCGTGCTGGCGATGAAGCCCGCGCCCATCCAGGCAACCTATCTCGGTTTCGGCTACACCACCGGCTTCGACCAAGTGGATTACTTCATCGGCGACGAAAACTTCACCCCGCCGGGCGCGGAGGCCTATTTCAGCGAGAAGGTGCTGAACATCTCCGCGCCGCTCTTCGCCTATAACCCGCCATGGCATCGCGCGCCCGAAATCGTTCCGCCGCCGGCGCTGACGAAAGGCTACGTGACCTTCGGCACCATGACCCGCATGGTGCGCCTCAACACGCGCCTTCTGATGGTCTGGAAGCAGATCCTCGATCGCGTCCCCGGCAGCAAGCTGCGCTTCGACCAGAAGACCATGGACGATCCCGAAACGGTGGAGCGCTTCTACCGCCGCCTCGAAGGGCTGGGCTTCGAGCGCAGCCGCTTGGAACTCGTGAGCACGCCGGAGCACTGGAACGGCTTTCGCGAATTCGATATCGCGCTCGATTGCTGGCCGCATAATGGCGGAACAACGACCTTCGAAGCCCTGTTCTCGGGCGTGCCGGTGGTGGGGAAGCGCGATCGCGTCTCGGTCGGCCGTTTTGCCGACACGGTGCTGAAACCGCTCGGCATGGAAGAGTGGATCGCCGACACGCCGGAAGAATTCGTGGAACTCGCGGTGAAGCTCGCAAGCGATCTGCCGCGCCTCGCGGATATTCGCGCGAACCTGCGCAAACGGATGACCGAGAGCGCTTTCTTCGATTTCAAGGCGCGCACGCGCGGGCTCGAGGCCGGATATTACGAGATGGTGCGCCGCTACAATGAGGAACGGGCATGAAAGCGGTCATCCTCGCGGGCGGCCTTGGCACCCGCATCTCCGAGGAAACGCATCTGCGGCCCAAGCCGATGATCGAGATCGGCGGAAAGCCGATCCTATGGCACATCATGAAGATGTATTCCGCCCATGGCGTGAATGAATTCGTGATCTGCTGTGGCTACAAAGGCTACATCATCAAGGAATACTTCCAGAACTATTTCCTGCACATGTCGGATGTAACCTTCGACATGCGCAAGAACCGCATGGACGTGCATCGCGAGCAGGCGGAACCCTGGCGTGTCACACTCGTCGATACCGGCGAAGACACCATGACCGGCGGCCGCCTGAAGCGCGTGGCACGCTATCTGCGCGACGAGGAAGCCTTCTGCTTCACCTATGGCGACGGTGTGACAAGCCTCGATATCGCGGCCACGCTCGCGTTCCACAGGGCGCATGGAAAGCTCGCGACCGTCACCGCCGTGCTGCCTCCCGGTCGCTTCGGCTCGCTCGGCCTTGATGGCGACCGCGTGACGGGCTTCATCGAGAAGCCGCGCGGCGAAGCGGGCTGGATCAATGGTGGATTCTTCGTGCTCTCGCCGAAGGTGATCGACTATGTCGAATCCGATTCCATGAGCTGGGAGCTGGAGCCCATGCGCGCGCTCGCCGCCGAGGATCAGCTCCGCGCCTTCCAGCATGACGGCTTCTGGCAACCGATGGATACCCTGCGCGAAAAGAACCTGCTCGAGGAGCTCTGGGCCTCCGGCAAGGCCCCGTGGAAGACATGGTAGCGACGGCCTCGCCAGGTTTCTGGCACGCCAAGCGCGTTCTTCTCACCGGCCATACCGGCTTCAAGGGCGGGTGGACGGCGCTTTGGCTCGCCCGCATGGGCGCGAAGGTCACGGGCATCGCATTGCCGCCCAACACCCATCCGAGCCTCTTCGAGAAACTCGGTCTTGCGAGCCTCGTCGAGAGCCATTTCCGCGACATCCGCGACCGCGAGGCCCTAGCCCGGCTGGTGCGCGCGGTAAAGCCCGAGATCGTGATCCACATGGCCGCGCAGCCGCTCGTGCGCGCGAGCTATCGCGAGCCGGTCGAGACCTTCGCCACGAACATCATGGGCACGGCGCATCTGCTGGATGCAATGCGCGGGCTCGCTGAGCCGCGCGCGATCGTCATGGTCACGACCGACAAGGTCTATCACAATCTCGAATGCCCCTTCCCCTATCGCGAGGAGGACGCACTCGGCGGTTACGACCCCTACAGCGCGAGCAAGGGCGCGAGCGAAATCGTGATCGCGAGCTACCGCGACGCGTTCCTGCGCGCTGAAGGCAAGGCCATCGCTTCGGCGCGCGCGGGCAATGTGATCGGCGGCGGCGACTGGTCCGGGGATCGCCTCATTCCCGATGCCGTGCGCGCCTGGCTTTCCGGCAAGCCGCTGGAAATTCGCCGTCCGCAGGCCATCCGCCCCTGGCAGCATGTGCTGGAGCCGGTCAACGCCTATCTCGTGCTGGCCGAACGGCTCTGGGCCGATACCAGCCTCGCCGGCGCCTATAATTTCGGCCCCAACACGCATGAAGCCGCGACCGTTCGCGCGGTGATCGAACGTGCGCGCGCCGGTTTCCCCAAGGCCGAGGTGATCTACGGCGACGGCACCGCAGGCCCGCACGAAGCGGGCTGGCTGGCGCTGGAAACGGCGCTCGCGCGCACGAAGCTCGGCATTCTGCCGCGCTGGGGCATCGCCGAAAGCGTTGCCCGCACCATGGCGTGGTACAAGGCGGAAGCCGAAGGGCAATCCGCCCTCGCCCTCTGCGATGCCGATCTTGCGGCGTTCACGGAGGCGGCATGAGCATGCTTGCGGTCTCGTCCCTGCCGCTCGACGGCCTGATGCGTGTGGAGCGCAAGCGGCTCGGAGATGCGCGCGGTTTCCTCGCGCGTCTGTTTTGTGCCGAAACGCTTCGCTCGGCGGGCTGGGTGAAGCCGATCGCGGCGATCAACCACACCTATTCAACGCTGAAGGGCACGCTGCGTGGCATGCATTTCCAGCACGCGCCCCATGCCGAGATGAAGCTCGTCACCTGCATCCGCGGGGAAATCCTCGATGTCGCGCTCGATCTGCGCGCAAGCTCGCCGAGCTTCAAAAGCTGGCACGCCGAAACGCTCTCCGCCGAGAATGGCCGGGCGATGCTCATTCCCGAGGGGTTCGCGCATGGATTCCAGGCCCTGACCGATGATGTCGAGATTCTCTACTGCCACTCCGCCGCCCATGCGCCGGCGGCCGAGGGAGCGGTGAATGCGCTCGATCCCGCTTTCGGGATCACCTGGCCCCTGCCCGTCTCGGCGATTTCCGAGCGGGACAAGCGCCATCCGATGACCGATTCCAGTTTCAAGGGGATCATCCTGTGAAATGCCGGCATTGCGGCACGCCGCTTCGTCATACCTTTCTGGATCTCGGCGCTTCTCCGCCTTCCAACGCCTATCTCTCGGCAGAAGGGCTCAAGGCGCCGGAGACGTGGTTTCCGCTGCGCCTGATGGTGTGTGACGCCTGCTGGCTGGTTCAGACCGAGGATTATGCGGGCCGAGAGGCCCTTTTCACCGAGCAATACGCCTATTTCAGTTCCACCTCGACGAGCTGGTTGAAGCATTCGCAGGCCTATGTCGAGGCGATGCGCGCCCGGTTCGGCCTCGGCCCGCAAAGCCATGTCGTGGAGATCGCCGCGAATGACGGCTACCTCCTGCAATATGTGAAGGCGGCAGGCATTCCCTGCACGGGCATCGAGCCGACGCGCAGCACGGCGCAGGCTGCGCGCGCCAGGGGCATCGAGATCATCGAGGAATTCTTCGGTGTCGCTCTTGGCGAGAAACTCGCGCGCGAAGGCAAGGCCGCTGACCTGACGGCCGCGAACAACGTGCTCGCGCATGTGCCGGATATCAACGATTTCGTCGGCGGCTTTTCGAAGCTCCTCAAGCCGCAGGGCGTTTCAACCTTCGAATTCCCCCATCTTCTCAACATGGTCGCACTGAACCAGTTCGATACCGCCTATCACGAGCATTACTCCTATCTCTCGCTCACGGCCGTGCATCGCATCTTCGCGGCAAACGGGCTCAGCCTGTTCGATGTCGAGGAAATTCCAACGCATGGCGGCAGCCTGCGCGTCTTCGCCCGGCGCACCGACACGGGCAAGCACGCGATCACCCCCGCCGTGGCTGCGATGCTCGCGCGGGAGGAGGCGGCGGGCCTGACGCGGCTTGAATACTACACTCCCTTCCAGAAGCAGGCCGAGCGGGTGAAGGACGACATTGTCGCCTTCCTGATCGAGGCGAAGCAGAAGGGCCTGCGTGTCGGCGCCTATGGCGCGGCGGCAAAAGGCAACACGCTGATGAATTTCGCCGGCATCCGGCCCGATCTGGTGCCTTACGTGGTCGATCGCGCGGCGGCAAAGCAGGGGCGCTTCATGCCCGGCAGCCGCATCCCCATCGTGGAAGAGGCGCATCTCTGGGCGGACAAGCCTGATCTTGTGCTGATCCTGCCCTGGAACATCCGCGCCGAAGTGATGGGGCAGCTCGCAGGGATCCGCGCCTGGGGCGGAAAATTCATCGTCGCGGTGCCGAAGATGGAGGTGACATGATCGTCATCCACCCCACTGCCCGCATCTCGAAACTGGCGGATATCGAGGATTCAACCCGAGGCACGCGCATCGAGATCGGCGCGCATTCGGTGATCGACAGCTTCGTGAAGATCAAGCCGGCCGGCGGCTCCGGGGATCTCGTCATCGGGGAACATGTCTATCTGAATTCCGGCTGCGTGCTCTACACGGGCCAGGGAATCCGTATTGGCGATTCGGTGGCCGTCGCGGCGAATTGCACCTTCGCGCCGGTGAACCACGCCTACAGGGATGCCTCGCGCCTCATTCGCGAGCAGGGCTTCCTGCCCGGCAAGGGCGGTATCGTGATCGAGGATGATGTCTGGATCGGCGCGAATTGCGTGCTGCTCGATGGCGCGACCCTGCGCCGGGGCTGCGTGATCGCCGCCGGCACGCTCGTGAAGGGCGAATGCGAGGCCTATACGGTTTATGCCGGCAATCCGGCGAGACCGATCGGGAAACGCGCATGAGCCAATTCACCATCCTCGGCGCGAGCGGCACGGTGGGGCGAGCCCTCGCCGAATATCTGCGCGCGGCAGGCGAAGAGGTTCTCGCCCCGGCGCGTGGCGATGATGCGATCTGGCGCGAGGATCTTGGCCGCGTGGTCTATTGCATCGGCGTCACCGCAGATTTCCGCACACGCCCGCTGGAAACGATCGAGGCGCATGTCACCGTGCTGCATCGCCTGCTCGCCGAAGCGCGGTTCGAGCGGCTGGTCTATCTTTCCTCCACCCGCGTCTATGGCGGTGTGGGCGCAGATGATGCGCCGGCCCGGGAAGACCGCACGCTGACGGTTGATCCGCATTCGGGCTCAGACCTCTACAACCTCTCGAAGCTCATGGGCGAGAGCCTTTGCCTGCACGGGAGCAAGGGCCGGGCCTGCGTGGCGCGACTCTCGAATGTCGTGGGCGGGGAGGACGAGGACAGCCAGAACTTCCTGCCGTCGCTGCTGCGCGAGGCGCGCGCGGGGCATGTCCATCTGCGCTCGGCGCTGGATTCCGCCAAGGATTACATCCACATCGAAGATGCCGTGGCCGTGCTCACCACCCTTGCGAAAGGCCCGTCACAGGGCATCTACAATGTCGCGAGCGGTATTCGCACCCCGCATTCCGAGTGGATCGCCGCCATCCAGGCCGCGACCGGCGCAACCCTGAGCGTGGAGGCGAACGCCCCGCGCATCCTCTTCCCGCCCATCGACATCACCCGAATCCGCTCCGAATGCAGCGTGCAGCCGCGCTCGCCGGTGGAGAGCATTTTCCCTGATTTCCGCGCGGCCCCGTCCCGCAGCCAGAAATCCGCCTGAAGGAGGCCCCATGGAACCGATCGCCGCATTCGCCGAGGAACGCCGCCAGCATCTCGCGGCCTACGCGAAGGACACCGAGTTCCGGAGCCTGTCGCAGCGCTGGCTCGAAGCCTCGATGCGCAGGAAATACGTCTACAATTTCGATTGGCTTGGACGCCCGATCATCCAGTACCCGCAGGATATGTGGGCGGTGCAGGAGCTGGTCTGGCAGGTGCGGCCGGATCTCATCATCGAGACCGGCATTGCCCATGGTGGTTCGCTCATCCTCTCGGCCAGCATGCTGGCGATGCTCGATTATTGCGACGCCATGGCGGCCGGCAAGACACTCGATCCGCGCGCAAGCCAGCGCAAGGTGATCGGCATCGACATCGACATCCGCCCGCACAATCGCGCTGCGCTCGATGCGCATCCCCTGCGCCCGCTACTGCACCTCATCGAGGGGTCGAGCATCGCGGCGCAAACCGTGGCGACGGTGAGGGAGGCCGCGAAGGGTCACAAGACGGTTCTCGTCTTCCTCGATTCCATGCACAGCCACGCACATGTGCTGGCCGAGCTCGAGGCCTATGCGCCGATGGTGACGAAGGGCAGCTATTGCGTGGTGTTCGACTCGTTCGTCGAGGACATGCCCGCGGACCTCTTCCCCGATCGCCCCTGGTCGCCCGGCGACAACCCGAAGACCGCGCTCCACGAATATCTCAGGAGCCACCCCGAATTCATGATCGAAAAGGCGATCGAGGGGCGCCTGATGGTTACGGTTGCCGCTGACGGATTCCTCAAGCGGGTCGCCTGACGGCCGGTTTTGGAACCGTCATGGCGCGGCCGGGCGTGTTTCTACTTTTGGTTGCAAAAAGCGCACGAGTCGGCGAGAATCAAATCGTCTGCAACGAGTTGTTTACACCGTTGTGGTGAAGTTCTCTCGCACCAAGGAGGCCGCCCGTGGCCCTGAAAGTTGAGCTGAAGCCCAACGAACGCATTATCATTGGCACCGCAGTTGTCCGCAACTGTGACCAGCGCACGAGCCTCATCATCGAGGGGAATGCGCCGATCCTGCGCGAGAAGGACATCCTCAGCCCGAAATCGGCGGATACGCCGGCCAAGTTGATCTACATGACCATCCAGTTGATGTACATTGATGGGAAGATCTCTGAAAATATTGGCCTTTACAATAAATTCGTCACGGATTTCCAGAAGGCCGTGCCGAGCGCCACAAACATCCTGATGAGTATTCATAACCACATTCTGGACGGCGAGTTCTATAAAGCCCTCAAGGAAGCAAAGCAGCTTCTGGCGTACGAGAGGAAACTGTTCGAGCATGCAGCCCGCAATTCAGGCGTACAACAAGATCCAGACTCTCGCGCTCAGCCAGCGCGAGCTTGAAGCCCGCGCGCTGCTGAAGGCGGCGAGCAAGCTGCAATGGTTGAAGGAAAACTGGGAGCCAACCATCGCCACGATGGAAGATCCCCTTTCCCACAACCGTCAGGTGTGGACTATCTTCCTCGATGCCGCGACCGACCCGCAGAGTCCCATGCCTCCCGAGATGCGTTCGAACATGATCGGCTTGTGCCGGTTCGTGATCAACCAATGCATGCGGATGCTGTTCGAGCCGGACCCGAAGAAGCTCGATCTCATGATTGAGATCAACCAGCATATCGCAGCCGGCCTGCGCGGACGTGAGGGCTACGACCTGCCGAAGACCGAGCCCCGCAAGCCGGAAATGTCGGCAAGCTGAAGATCAGGGGCGCCGCCGCCCTCCCCAAATGCAGCCCAGATCGCGAGGCGGCCCCTGAAACGGGGCGCCTCTCGTTTGCCGGAACCTTCGCATCATCATGAAAGAGGGCGCCCGAAGGCGCCCTCATCCGTGGCGAATACTTGTCTGCCCGTCAGCGCAGATAGTTCACGAGCGACAATTGCGAGAGCCGCGAGGTGATCGTGTAGCTCGCTTCCAGCGTGGTCTGCAGCGAGGTCAATTGCAGGATCGCCTCTTCCTTGTTGGTGTTCTCGATCTCGGCAAGCACCGAAGTGAGGAAGACTTTCCGGTCCTCGTGACGTGTTTTCGTGCTCAGCAACAGGGCGCCGGCGCGGCCGAAATCCCCGTTCATCTCGAGGATGGCATTGGGGCCGCCGGTGGTGTTCATCACCTGGATCGCACGGCTCGATGCAGCATCATACCGATCCTTCGTGGAGGCGAAGCCCGGCGGATAATCCTCGGCCAGGAACATGCCGAGGGCCACCATGGAATCGCGCAAGGCGGTCTCGTTCGCGCGGGCACCGAGGCTTATCGCCGTGCCGGAATCGATTTCGGCGCGCTGGGTGTCGCGGGCATTCACGAGCGTGTCGTCGTCCCCCCTGTACCAGATCACCGTCGGCAGCGAGCCCACAGGGGCATAGGCGATCGATGTGTCGAAAGGCGGGCCCGCAACACGCTGGACCGGATTGGTGACGGAGCCATCGAAGAACTGGCGGGCCGCGATGAGGCCGGAGGCCGCACGCAATTCGCCCTGGCCAATGGACGAGAGGCGCGAATTGATCGCTGCCTGCAGGTTCGCAGCCGTCGCGGCGGGCGTCGCGCCGATATTGAAGACCGTATCGTCGGCGGTGCCGGCCTCGTTGGCCGCGAAGCCGAGATTCATCGTCTTGCCATCCGGCAAGGTCACCGAGAAGCTGATGCGCTCGCCGTTCAGAGGCAGGCCAGTGAAGTTGAAGTTAATCTGTGGCGGCGCGCCGGCCGGGCCTATCACCGTGATGTTCGACATCGAGCCGCCCACGGAGCCCGCAACGAGCTTGATGCCGAAGGGGTTTCCCACGGCATCCTCGGCGAGGGTCACGTTGCTGCCGACGAGGCTCGTCGTCATGCGGCCGAGGCCGGTGACCCCGAGATCGGCCAGGCGGCGCTCGTCGATCACCTGGCGCAGGCCGGCATTGGTGCCGTCACCCCACATGATCGTGTTGACATCCACCACCGGGCGCGTATCCCGCGTGCGGCCGGAATAGAGGTAGAGCCCCTCATGCTGGGCGTTGAGGGATGTCACCATCTGCTCGAACTGCGCCTGCACCTGCTTCACGGATGCGGTGATCTCCGGATAGCCGCCGGTGCCGCGCGTTTTCAGCATGGTGCCGCGGGCACCATCCACAAGAGTACGCAACTCGTTGGTGCTTTGATCCATGATCTTGAGGCGGATCTCGGTGAGGTCGATGACGTTGGAATAGCCATCGGTCACGCCGGTCTGGTTCCGGAAAGTGAGCGAACTCACGCGCATGTCGCCGAGACCGCCGAAGGTCTGCGATTTCTTGCCGCTGGCGATCTGCTGCTGCAGATCATCCATCTGGCCGCGCATCTGCAACAGCAGCCGAGCATATTGCTGGTTCCGGATGGTGCCGCTCGAGAAGGGGAACATCGAGTTGGTAACGGTCATGGTCAGATCCTCAGCAGGGCGTCGAACATGTCGCGGACGGAAGAGATGATGCGGGCATTGGCAGCGTAGATGTTCTGGATCTCGACGAGATCGGCGAGTTCCTTATCGGTGTTGACACCCGAAACTTCGGAGGCGCGCTCGCGAAGGGTGGAGAGCACCACCTCCTGGCCTTCGGCCAAAGCCGTCGCATTGCTCGATGCCTGGGTCTGCGCCGCAATCATGCGATCGAGGAACAGGCTCGACGTGCCGCGATAGATCGCGGTCGAACCGGTCAGCGCGATGGCCGGGGTGAAATCCGTTTCCCAGCTCTGGAGCTGGTCCCGCAGGAAGCTCGGACGGGCCGGATCGCCGCTGGGCGTGGTGTTCGGTATGGTCTGGAAGACCACGAGGCGGCTGGGATCGGCCAGCAGCGCCGGGTTGACGCGGATGCCAGTCGAGAAGCCGCGCTTCTGCGAGCCGCTGTCGAAAGAGCCGGTATAGAGCTGCGAACCCGCATTGCCATCGACGAAGAGCGGCAGGGCGAGACCCTGGTCGGTCAGCGCCGTCACGGTGGCGCGGGCCGAGAGCGCGTTGATGTCGCGGGTGTTGCCTGCGCCATCATCGAGGATCTGCACGACGCCTGCACCGAGGTTGTTGACGGCAAAGGGCGCGCCCAGCGCCGTGCCGATGGCCGCAATCGCGGCAGGCATGCCGCCGGAGAAGTCGATGCCGTATTCAATGTCGTTCGGGTCGGCGGTCGCGCCCGCCGGAAGCGGCAGCGCGGCGGGGTTCTTCACCGCGATGAACGACACCTTCTGCCGCGTGCCGGCCGGCTGGATCGTGTATTCCAGCGTGACCACGTTGCCGCTCTGCAGCGCATTGAGGTCGAGGTTGAAGCCTTTCTGCAGCCCGACGGTCGCCGCGGTGCCTGCGACCGTGCGATCACCGAGCGAGGTCGTGACCGCCGCGGCGAATTCATCGAGATGCGCCTGGGTCTCCACAAGAATGCGATCTCGCAGATCAAAGAGGGCGGCCATGCTGCCGGAACGGACCAGCCCGTTGCGGGTAAGGTCGATCTGACTGCCGATCGGGTCGGACATCACGAGACGGCCCAACGTGGAGAGCGCCGGGTCCGGATCATAGATGCTGTTTGCGTTAACGGCGAACCGCCCGTCAAACTTTACGCGCAGGCTGCGCCCCTCGATGAAGAGGGGGCCGCCCGAGCTTGTGTAGATGTTGAAGTTTCCGGTGCCGTTATCGAAGGTCTGCAGGTCGAAATAGTTCGAGAGATCATCGATGTAGCGGTCGCGCTCGTCGAGCAGACCCTGGCGGGTCGAATCGTCGAACACCTCATTCAGGCGCTTCGTGGCCTTCTCGATGCCTTCGAGCAAGCCGTTGACCTTCTGGGCATCGTTGGCGATGCGCGCCTCGATCTCGGCGCGCATCGCCTGCACGTTTTCCGACAGCGAGCTGATGCCCGAGGCAAGGCTCTGCGCCTTCGCCAACACTCCCTGCCGGGTCGTGGGCGAGGCCGGATCGGCCGCGAGCTGCTGCATCGCGGTCGAAAAATCCGCGAAGGTCTTGTTGATGCCGTTGGAGCTGCCCGGCTTGCCGAACATCGAATCGATGCGCGAGAGGAAGTCGGCCCGGATGGAGGCATAGCCCCCGCCCGAGGCTTCCGTGCGGAGCTGCTTCTGGATCAGGGTGTCGAGCATGCGATCGACGCCGATCTCGCGCACGGCACCGGCCGTGATGCCGGTGGCGCTCGTCTCCTGCGTGCGCAGGATACGCCGGTTGTAGCCGATCGTGTTCTTGTTCGCGACGTTGCGCGAAACGATGTCCATCTGGGACTGGTTGACCGTCAGCCCCGAGACCGCATTGCTGAGCGCGGAAAGCAGACCCATTTGACCCTCCTGTGCCCGGCCACCCGGCCGGTTCTGAAGCCGCTACCGGACGATGTTGATCGTATCCTGCAGCATCTGTTGCGCCGTGGTGATGATCCGCGTGTTGGCCGAATAGGCCTGCTGCGTGACGATCATCTTCGAGAATTCATCCGCGATATCCGCATTCGAGGCTTCAAGAGACCCGCCGATGAGATTGCGTCCGGCATCGAGATAGATCGGCCCGCCGCTCTGCAGCGTTTCCTCGAACGCCCCGCCATCCTTCCGCTTGAGCAGGTTGTCGGAGGCGAACTGGGCGAGCGGCACCTGCGCG
This sequence comes from Rhabdaerophilum sp., assembly GCF_046092605.1. NCBI lineage: Bacteria > Pseudomonadati > Pseudomonadota > Alphaproteobacteria > Hyphomicrobiales > Rhabdaerophilaceae > Rhabdaerophilum > Rhabdaerophilum sp. Next base: position 43,699 of record NZ_JBJTDY010000187.1, read on the forward strand.
AGCGCAACCGTCTGCCCATTGGAATAGATGCCCGTGACTCGACCGCCCTCGCCGATCTCCAGCCCCGTGCGTATGCCGGAGGGATAGCCATCCTGGGACAAGGTGTTGATGTTCACGGTGCCGTTCGGATCCGCGAACTGGCTCAGGCCGGTCGCGCCAAACACGATATCGATCGCGCCACTCGTCAAACCATCGACCGTGAAGGTTACCGAAACGCTGCCGGAAGCCGGCGCAATCATGGCGCCATTGCTGTCGAAGGTCACGCCGGAGGCCAATTGCGTCCATTTCGGCGCGGCACCGGTCGCATCGGTATCGCTGAGATAATACGCCGACCAGGTCTCCGCGCCAGTCGTGTTCGAGGTCTTGCCCCAGCGGATCTGCGCATCGATCGACGTTCCGATTGTGTTGTAGACCGTGATGGCCTGACCGGCAATCGTTCGGTTCAGGAAGCCGGTCTCGTCGCCCGCGGCAATCGTCGCGCCGGTATAGGCCGCGCCCGAGAGAAGCTCGGAGCCGGGGATCGTGACGTCCGACAATCCGGTCTGCGGATAACGCGGCAGGTTTGCGCGATAGGTCACCTCGGTGGTGGCACGCGCCGCCAGGTTGTCGTTCGATACGCGGATCACCTGCAACGCCGAACCCGTGGGCGAGCCCGTGATGGGATCGACCGGGTAGCCCATGAGGGAATAGCCCGAGCCGTTCACGAGGAAGCCGTTGCGGTCGAGATCGAAATCGCCGCGCCGGGTGTAGAGGTTCTGGCCACCGAAGACCGGGACGCCATCCGAAACGGAGGTCCGCTGCTTCACGGTGAACAACCCCTCACCGGAGATGGCCATGTTGGTGTTGACCACGCTCGAGAGCACGTCGCCCTGCTTGCTGATCATGTTCCGGCTGAAAGCGCCGACAGACCCCGAGACCTCGCGGCCGCTCGGCAGATCCGGCACCAGCGTGGAAAAAACCGTATCGACCCGCTTGAAGCCGGTCGTGCGCGAATTGGCGATGTTGCCCGAGATGTTCTCGAGCGAAAAACTCTGGGCGGTGAGGCCGGAAACGGCCGTTGTCAGCGCACCGAAGATACCCATGGCAGAAACCTCGTCGTTCAGGGACTGGACAAGCCCCCGGCCGACGAAGCCTTCTGCAAGCGGACCGGGCGCTGCCAGGTCGCACGCAGAATTCATGCCAAAGTTGTGCACATTGATATTACACAACTTATAATTGTGTATGGCATCCCGTGTGCCGCCTCGCAGAACCCTTCTGCCGGGCTGGCGGCAAATTCTGCCGCGTCGGGCATGGCTCGCCAGAAGGCCGGCAAGGCGATGGGCCGCCTCGCCGGTCTTCTGGAGTTCATGCCTGTCCCGAACGGGAATCATGGGGTTACGCTCTGGCCCGACGCGCCAGCCTTCCTGCTCAGCGGATGATGTTGATCACGTCCTGCAGCATGGTCTGCGCAGTGGAAACCACGCGGGTATTCGCGGAATAGGCTTGCTGCGTGATGATCATCTTCGAGAATTCGTCGGCGATGTCGGAGTTCGAATTCTCGAGCGAGCCGCCCAGAATATTCCGCCCGGCATCGACAAGCAGCGGCTGGCCACTCTCGAGGGTCTGCTCGAAGATGCCGCCATCGCCCCGCTTCAGCAGATTGTCGGCCGGGAACTGGACCAGCGGGATCTGTGCGAGCGGCACGGTCTGGCCGTTCGAGTAGGAGCCCATCACGCGGCCACCCTCCCCCACCTGCACACGCTGGAACTTACCGGTCGGATAACCATTCTGGCTGATGCGGTTGGGAACCAGCTGGCCGTTCGGATCGGCGAACTGTGTCAGCCCGACGGTCCCGAAGTTGATGTCGATCGCGGGCGTGGTCACGCCATTCACCGTGAAGGCGAAGGCGGGGATGATGCCGGTGGCCGGGTTGGTGAGCTGGCCCGAGGCGTTGAACTGGATCGTGTTCGAGATCTGCGTCCATTTCGGCGCGGGACCCGTTGCCGCGGAATCCGACAGGTAGTAGGCGCTCCAGGTTTCCGGCGATGCGTTGGTGGTCTTGCCCCAGCGGATCTGGACATTCACCGGCGAGCCGGCCGCGTCATAGACCGTGACCGACTGGCCAGCAATCGTCCGGTCGAGGAAACCGTTCTCATTCACCGCGGCCACTGTCGCTCCGGTAAAGAGCGGGCCGGTCAGGAGTTCCGAACCCGGAACGGTAGGCTTGGCATTGTTCGTCAGCGGATATTTCGGCAGGTTGACGTTATACTCGATCTCGCTGGTGGCGCGGGCCGGCAGATTGTTCGGCGAGATGCGCAGGACCTCAATCGCCGAGCCTATCACCGCACCGTTGAGCGGGTTCACCGGATAACCCATCAGGTAGTAGCCGGTGCCGTTCACCAAATAGCCGTTGCGGTCGAGTTCGAAATCGCCGCGGCGGGTATACAATTGCTCGCCGGCAAAGACAGGCTGGCCCGCCACATCGCCGGTGGGCTCACGGACCGGGAAGAAACCCTCGCCGGAAATCGCGATATGCGTGCCAATCTGGCTCGCCTGAATGTCACCTTCGACGGTCGCGGTGTTGCGGCTGAAGGCGCCCACGCTGCCGGAACGCTCGCGCTTGGGCGGAAGATCCGGGACAAGGTCCGCGAACGACGTGTCGACCCGCTTGAAGCCGGTCGTCCGCGAGTTCGCGATGTTGCCCGAGATGTTTTCAAGGGCGAAGCTCTGGGCGGTCAGGCCCGAGATCGCCGTGGTCATTGCACCGAAGATACCCATGGACGCGAACCTCGATCGCTCACAAGAAAAAACTGGCGGCGAGGGTCACGACGCTAGACCTGACCAGACCCCGGCCTGCCGATGAGGTTCGCAAGGGTCGTGCCAGAGCAACAGAATAATATTTCTCAATAGGTTAGACAGATATACAAC
>NZ_JBJTDY010000188.1:0-4082 GCF_046092605.1 Rhabdaerophilum sp.
GCCAACCGTCTCGCGATCCTGCTGCGCTCCGGCGCGCTGCCGGCCTCCTTCACGCTCGTCGAGGAACGCACGGTCGGCCCCGGCCTGGGCAGGGATTCGATTGCCGCCGCCACACTCGCCTCCATGGTCTCGGCCGGCGCGATCGTGGTCTTCTCGATCGCGACCTACGGCGTGTTCGGCGTCATCGCGCTCATCGCGCTCGTCGCGAACGTGATGCTGATCTTCGCGCTGATGTCGGCGCTCGGCTCGACGCTGACGCTGCCGGGCATTGCCGGCATCGTGCTGACGCTCGCGATGGCGGTTGATTCCAACGTGCTGATCTACGAGCGCATCCGCGAGGAGCAGGCGGCGGGACGCGGCGCGGCTTTGGCGCTCGATGCCGGGTTCACGCGGGCGCTCGCGACGATTCTCGATGCGAACATCACGACCTTTCTCGCCGGCGCGATCCTCTATCTCGTGGGAACGGGCTCCATCAAGGGATTCGCGGTCACGCTCTGCCTCGGCATTCTCACGACGATCTTCACCGCGTTCACGCTCACCCGCATCATGGTTGCGGCGTGGTATCGCTGGTTCAAACCCAAGGTGGTGCCGATCTGAGGAGGCCTTCCGCCACCCTCCCTCGGCTCCAGACAGGTTCTTGCCCGATGAAACTTCTGCGCATTGTCCCCGACAACACCAAATTCGGCTTCATGCGCTTCCGGCGCTTCAGCTTCCCGTTCTCGGCGATCGCCTCCATCGTTTCGGTGGTGGCCTTCCTCTGGCTCGGCCTCAATGTCGGCATCGACTTCAAGGGGGGCACGGTGGTGGAGTTGCAAGCCCGGGGTGATCGCGCCAATGTCGCGCTGATCCGTGAGGAAGCGAACAGGCTCGGCTTCGGGGATGTCGAGGTGCAGGAATTCGGTGGCCCGCGCGAGGTGCTCCTGCGCGTCGGCCTGCAGGATGGCGGTGATCGCGCGCAGGCCGAGGTGGTGGTGAAGCTGCGGCAGGCCTTCGAGAAGGATTATGACTTCCGCAAGGTTGAGGTTGTGGGCCCGCGCGTGAGCCAGGAACTCGTGCAGAACGGCACGATTGGCGTGCTGCTGGCCATCCTCACGATCCTCATCTATCTGTGGTTCCGCTATGAGTGGCAGTTCGCGGTGGGGGCCGTGATCGCGACCATGCACGATCTCGTGCTGACCATCGGCTTCTTCGCCGTGACGCAGATCCAGTTCGACCAGACCTCGATCGCGGCGATCCTCACCATCATCGGCTACTCGCTGAACGACACGGTCGTCGTTTATGATCGCGTGCGCGAATTGCTGCGCAAATACAAGAAGATCAAGCTCTTCGAGCTTCTCGACCTGTCGATGAACTCGACCCTGCCGCGCACGGTCATCACCTCGGTCACGACCATTCTCGCGCTGATCGCATTGTCGATCTTCGGGGGTGACGCGATCTGGGGCTTCTGCATCGCGCTGCTCTTCGGCGTGCTCATCGGCACCTATTCCTCGATCTTCGTGGCGGCGCCCATCCTGATCTATCTCGGCGTGCGCGTCGGCGAAGGTGTCGGCTCCGAGAAGCCGGCGGACAAGACCACGCCTGCACCGGCCCGATGACCAGGCTCGCGCCCGCCCCGGGTTTCGCGCCGGGCCGACACCCCATCGAGGGCTATGGCGCGGATGGTTTCCGCTTCGCGGGCATGGCGCATCCCGGCTCGATCCTCGCCTTGCCCTCCGGCATCCGGGCCTGGCCGGTGGATGATCTGGCGCAGGTCCGTGACGCCGATCTCGCCCCCCTCCGTGCAGAACAAGAGGCGATCGAACTGCTGATCATCGGCTCGGGCCGGAAGGCCGTGCTGCCCATCGGCCCGCTGGCGGATCGCCTCCGCGAAGCCGGTTTCCGGCCCGAATTCATGGATACGCCTGCGGCCGCCCGCACCTATAACGTGCTTCTGGCCGAAAACCGGCGCGTGGCTGCCTTGCTCATGCGCATGGCCTGAGCCTCCGGGCGGATTTCGCGTCAGAGCAATCTTCCGCTCTTTTCCTTTCCCGCGCTGGCACCATATGGGACCAAGGGGAAAGTTCGCGAAATGACGATCGCCAGTCGCCATCACCAGCCGATTGCGGAGATCGAGACGGCGCCACTCGCTTCGGCCTTCGAAGCCTGCCGTGCGGTGGTGCGCGCCGAAGATCCCGATCGCTATGCTGCGATCCTTTTCGCCCCGGCTCCCTCGCGCCCGCCGCTTTTCGCGCTCTATGCCTTCAACTGCGAGATCGCCCGCGTGCGCGACATCGTGAGTGAGGCGATTCCCGGCGAGATCCGTCATCAATGGTGGCGGGAGGCGCTCTCCTGCGCAGCCGGCGAGGCTGCGCGGTCGCACCCGGTCGCGGCGGCCCTGCTGGATACCATGAGACGTTTCCGCCTGCCGCCGGAGCCTTTCCTTAACCTGATCGAGGCTCGCAGTTTCGACCTCTATGATGACCCGATGCCGACCTGGCTCGACCTCGAGGGCTATTGCGGGGAAACCTCATCAGCGCTGATCCGCCTCGCCTCGATCATTCTCGCGGGCGGCGAGGAGCCGGGCTCGGCGGCGTTGTGCGGGCAGGCGGGCGTGACCTACGCGATCACGGGTCTGCTGCGCGCCTTCCCCATCCATGCCCGGCGCCAGCAATGCTATGTGCCGCATGAGGTGCTGATCGCCTGTGGCGTGACACATGAGGAAATCTTCGAGGGCAAGGACAGCGAACGCCTGCGCGCAGCACTTGCCGCCATGCGCGAACGCGCCCGCGGCCATCTCTTGACCCTGCGCGCGAGCATCCGCGAGATCCACCCGGCAATCGCGCCGGCCTTCTATCCCGTCACGCTCTGCGAGCCCTTGCTGCGGCAGATGGAGCGGCCGGATTACGACCCCTTCGAGAGTTACATCGGGTTGAGTCCGCTCGGCCGCCTCTGGCACATCGCGCGCGGCGCATGGCTCTCGCGCCGCGCGGGTTGATCACTCGGTCGCGGGTTGATCACTCGGCCGCGGCGGGGAGGGCGGCGGGGCGCAGCCCCTGCGCCGCGATCCAGCCCGCGAGATCCTGCTTCGCCCGCGCGGTGATCATCCGCTTGCGCGCATGCGCTTTCTCCGAGCCGCGGAGGCGCTTGCCATTCTCGTCGCGCGGCGCCTCGGTGACCGGTGGAAACAGGCCGAAATTGATGTTCATCGGCTGGTAGGAGCGCGGGCCGGCATCGATGGTCTCGATATGCCCGCCGGTGATGTGATTGAGCAAGGCGCCGAGTGCCGTTGTGGAAGGCGGCAGGGCGAGTTCGCGCCCCAACCGTTCCCGGCTCGCGAAAAGCCCGGCCAACAGGCCCACCGCCGCGCTTTCCACATAGCCCTCGCAGCCGGTGATCTGCCCTGCGAAGCGCAGGCTCCTGCGCATCTTCAGGCGCAGTCGGCCATCAAGCAGGCGCGGCGAATTGAGATAGGTGTTGCGGTGAATGCCGCCGAGGCGGGCGAATTCCGCATTTTCGAGGCCGGGAATCATCCGGAAGATGCGGCCCTGCTCGCCATGTTTCAGCTTGGTCTGGAAGCCGACCATGTTGAACAAGGTGCCGAGCCTGTTATCCTGCCGCAGCTGCACGATGGCATAGGGTTTCACGGTCGGCTCATGCGGGTTGGTGAGCCCAACCGGCTTCATCGGCCCGTGGCGAAGGGTTTCGACGCCGCGCTCGGCCATCACCTCGATGGGCAGGCAGCCATCGAAATAGGGCGTATCCTTCTCCCATTCCTTGAACTCGGTCTTCTCCGCCGCGAGCAGGGCTTCCACGAAAGCGTGGTAATGCTCCTTGTCCATCGGGCAATTGAGATAATCCGCGCCCGTACCGCCGGGGCCAGCCTTGTCGTAACGCGACTGGAACCAGGCCGTCTCCATATCCACGCTCTCGCGATGCACGATCGGCGCGATGGCATCGAAGAAAGCGAGCGAGGTTTCGCCCGTCAGCCCGCGAATGCCCTCCGCGAGTGCGGGGGAAGTGAGGGGTCCGGTCGCGATGATCACGTTGTCCCATTCTTCCGGCGGAAGGCCGGCCATCTCGCCTCGCGCGATGGTCACCAGCGG
>NZ_JBJTDY010000189.1:0-5554 GCF_046092605.1 Rhabdaerophilum sp.
TTAACGCTTCTTTCGGGGCCGAAGACGATACTCGGCATTGATGCCAGTCGATTAGTTGATGTGCGGATTGCGAAGGTTGCTTGTCGTGGTTCGTGATCGTCGGGTAGGGGCTCCATCGCGGAGTGCCCGGAACCGGCGCGGAGGTTGAGGAATGAGCAAGTCCACCGGCGGCGACCAGCGCTCCACGCTCTATTGTTCCTTCTGCGGGAAGAGCCAGCATGAGGTCCGCAAGCTGATTGCGGGGCCAACCGTGTTCATCTGCGATGAATGCGTCGAACTCTGCATGGACATCATCCGCGAGGAATCGAAAACGCTCGTCAAGGCGAAGGACGGGGTGCCGACCCCGCGCGAGATCGCCAAGATCCTGGATGATTACGTGATCGGCCAGTTCTACGCCAAGCGGGTGCTCTCGGTCGCGGTTCACAACCATTACAAGCGGCTGAACCACGCCCAGAAGAACAACGACATCGAGCTCGCGAAATCGAACATCCTGCTCGTCGGCCCCACGGGCTGCGGCAAGACCTACCTCGCCCAGACGCTCGCGCGCATCCTGGACGTGCCGTTCACGATGGCGGACGCCACGACGCTGACCGAAGCCGGCTATGTGGGCGAGGATGTCGAGAACATCATCCTGAAGCTGTTGCAGGCCGCCGATTACAATGTCGAGCGCGCCCAGCGCGGCATCGTCTATATCGATGAAATCGACAAGATTTCCAGGAAGTCCGACAACCCGTCCATCACGCGGGATGTCTCGGGCGAGGGCGTGCAGCAGGCGCTTCTGAAGATCATGGAAGGCACGGTCGCTTCCGTTCCGCCGCAGGGCGGGCGCAAGCATCCCCAGCAGGAATTCCTGCAGGTGGACACGACCAACATCCTCTTCATCTGCGGCGGCGCCTTCGCCGGTCTCGAGAAGATCATCTCCTCGCGCGGCAAGGGCACCTCCATCGGCTTCGGCGCGAAGGTGGAAGCCCCGGATGATCGACGCGTCGGCGAGGTATTCCGTCAGGTGGAGCCGGAAGACCTGCTGAAATTCGGTCTTATCCCCGAATTCATTGGGCGTCTGCCGGTGATCGCGACCCTCGAAGACCTCGACGAGGCCGCACTGAAGCGCATCCTCACCGAGCCGAAGAACGCGCTGGTGAAGCAATATCAGCGCCTCTTCGAGATGGAGGATGTGGAACTCACCTTCAACGACGAGGCGCTCTCGGTGGTGGCCCGCAAGGCCATCGAGCGGCGCACCGGCGCCCGCGGCCTGCGCTCCATCATGGAGAGCGTGCTGCTCGACACGATGTTCGACCTGCCGGGCCTCGAAGGCGTGGAGCAGGTGGTGGTGAATGCCGAGACCATCGAGGGCAAGGCGAAGCCGCTCTACATCTATGGCGAGCGCAAGGAGGAGCCGGTGGCCTCCTCGGCCTGATGGTTCCAGCGACGGGCGAGAAGGTTTGCAACCCCGGTGCCGCAAGCGCCGGGGTTTCCCGATGGGGCACCGTGAATGCCCGCGCGGAATGGGCCTTTGCGGGTTTCACATCCGGGAACCCGGTCACAGGGCTGTGACGGATCGCTGCGGGCGGTCTTGTTTCGACCGCGATTCATGCCCACCTTGGAGCCATTGAGAAATGCCGGATTCGGGCGCTCCGCGTGGGGCCCGGGCCGGCCGGGCGGCAAAGCCGACGGCTGGCAGGCGGCGTGACAGCGGAAAGCCCGGCCCTTTGGCCGGCGGGTGGCGGCTTCCCGCGCCCGAATACGAAGGACATCCGTCATGAGCGGAGACAAGAAGCGCCCTGAAGCCGGAGCCATTGAGACGGTGCCGGTTCTGCCTTTGCGGGATATCGTGGTTTTCCCGCATATGATTGTGCCGCTGTTCGTCGGCCGCGAGAAATCCATCCGCGCGCTCGAGGAGGTGATGAAGAACGATCGCTTCATCCTTCTCGCGACACAGCTCAACGCCACCGATGACGACCCGGCCGAGGACCAGATCTTCAAGACCGGCGCGCTTGCGACCGTGCTTCAGCTTCTGAAGCTGCCCGACGGCACCGTGAAGGTGCTGGTCGAGGGCCTTTCTCGCGCCAAGCGCATTCGCCCGGTGAAGAACGATGAATTCTTCGAGGCCGAGGTGGAAGTGCTCGGCGATGACCTCTCCGATCCGATCGAGACGGAGGCGCTCGCGCGCTCGGTGTCGAACGAGTTCGAGAATTACGCGAAGCTGAACAAGAAGGTTTCGCCGGATGTGGTATCGACCATCTCGGGCATCGAGGATTACGCGAAGCTGGCCGATACGGTCGCTCAGCATCTCGCGGTGAAGATCACCGACAAGCAGGACGTGCTGGAAATCGTGAAGGTCTCCAAGCGGCTCGAGAAAATCCTCGGCCTGATGGAGAGCGAGATTTCCGTGCTGCAGGTCGAGAAGCGCATCCGCACCCGCGTGAAGCGGCAGATGGAGAAGACGCAGCGCGAATATTACCTCAACGAGCAGATCAAGGCGATCCAGAAGGAACTCGGCGATGACGAGGGCAAGGATGAACTTGCCGAGGTCGAGGACAAGATCCGCCGTACCAAGCTCTCCAAGGAAGCGCGCGACAAGGCGATACATGAGCTCAAGAAACTCCGGCAGATGTCGCCCATGTCGGCCGAGGCCACCGTGGTGCGCAACTATCTCGACTGGATGCTCTCCCTGCCCTGGGGCAAGAAATCCAAGGTGAAGAAGGATTTGCGCCATGCGCAGGAAATTCTGGACGCCGACCATTTCGGCCTCGAAAAGGTGAAGGATCGCATCATCGAATATCTCGCGGTACAGTCGCGCGCGAACAAGCTCACCGGCCCGATCCTCTGCCTCGTCGGCCCGCCCGGCGTGGGCAAGACCTCGCTCGGCCGCTCGATCGCGAAATCCACGGGCCGCGAATTCATCCGCATGAGCCTCGGCGGCGTGCGCGATGAAGCGGAAATCCGCGGGCATCGCCGGACCTATATCGGCTCGATGCCGGGCAAGATCATCCAGTCCTTGCGGAAGGTGAAGACGCAGAATCCGCTCTTCCTGCTCGACGAGATCGACAAGATGGGCATGGATTTCCGCGGCGATCCCTCCTCGGCGCTCCTGGAGGTGCTCGACCCCGAGCAGAACACCACCTTCGCGGATCACTATCTCGAAGTGGATTACGACCTCTCGAACGTGATGTTCGTGACGACGGCGAACACGCTGAACATCCCTGCGCCCCTGATGGACCGCATGGAGATCATCCGCATCGCCGGCTACACGGAGGAGGAGAAGGCCGAGATCGCCCGCCGCCACCTCATCCCGAACGCGCTCAAGAAGCACGGTCTTGATGACAAGGAATGGCAGATCGAGCCGCAAGCCCTGATGTTCCTGGTGCGGCGCTATACCCGTGAGGCGGGCGTGCGCAACCTGGAGCGCGAGATCTCCAATCTCGTCCGCAAGGCGGTGAAGGAGATCCTGCTCTCCGCCGGCACGGACAAGCCGGTGAAGGCCGTGACGATCACCGAGGCGAAGGTCGAGGAATATCTCGGCCCGACGAAGTATCGCCATGGTTCGGCGGAAACCGAGGATCAGGTCGGCGGCGTGACGGGCCTCGCCTGGACCGAGGTGGGCGGAGAGTTGCTGACCATCGAAGGCGTGATGATGCCCGGCAAGGGCCGCATGACCGTCACCGGCAACCTGCGCGACGTGATGAAGGAATCGATCTCGGCGGCGGCTTCCTGGGTGAAGAGCCGCGCGGTGGATTTCGGCATCAAGCCGACCCTGTTCGACAAGCGCGACATCCACGTGCACGTGCCGGAAGGTGCGACGCCGAAGGACGGCCCCTCGGCCGGCATCGGCATGGCGACGGCTATCGTCTCGCTGCTCACGGGCATTCCCGTGCGCCGCGACATCGCGATGACCGGTGAGGTCACCTTGCGGGGTCGCGTGCTGCCGATCGGCGGCCTCAAGGAGAAGCTGCTCGCAGCCCTCCGCGGTGGCATCAAGACCGTGCTCATCCCGGAAGAGAACGTGAAGGATCTCGCGGATATCCCGGCGAATGTGAAGAACGGGCTCGAGATCGTGCCCGTCTCGCGCATGGAGGAGGTGCTGGCTCGCGCGCTCACGCGTCAGCCTGAGCCCATCGAATGGGACGAGGAAGCGGAAACGCCCCCCAAGGCCGAAGAGGATGCGAGCGCCGCGCTGGCGCATTGACCTCGGCGGCATTTTGTCTGCACAATCAGAGCGGGGCCGGAAACGGCGCCGCTTTTTTAACGCGGTCCAATGTTTGGCCTTGGGGTTGCCGGATGGTTCGATTTCTCTCGTTTCGCCGCCTGCTGCTGGCCCTTGGCGCGCTTGTCGCGGGTCTTCAGTCCGCTTCCGCCCTTTCGTACAGGCTCGCTGACGCCGAATTGCCCGGCTGCAACGGCACCTGCCCGAAGGTGGTGGTCGCCACTGGCACGATCGGCCAGGCCGAGCATGTGCAGCTCGCGGCCTTTCTCGAGCGCGCGGTGGGCCGCGGTGCGGTGAGCCAGGTGCTCGTGATCGACAGCCCCGGCGGCTTCACCCTGGGCGGAGCCTATCTCGGCGCGCTGTTGCGGCAATTGAAGATGACCGTGATCGTCGGCCGCTGGAATGGCTCGACCATTACCCCGTCCAATGGCGTCACGCCCGGCACCTGCGCCTCGGCCTGCGTGCTGGCGCTCTCCGGTGGCACTTCGCGCTATTTCGTGCCGGGAAGTCGCGTCGGCGTGCATCGCTCGCATACCGGAACGGCTGTTCTCGATCCTCTGACGCGTCTGCCCGTCAACGCGACCGTCAACCACGAGGATGTGAGCCAGGCGCATATCGCCTATTTCAAGCAGATGGGCATCGATACGGGCGTCGTGGCCAAGATGGACGCGACCCCTTCTGAGCAGATCTACTGGTTCTCCGAGCCGGAGCTCGTGAAGTTCCGCCTCGCGCGGTCCACGGCCTCCACCGGCAAGGCGAAGCCCAAGCGCCAGCCCTGAGCGTCAGGCGGCCTCGCTTTCCGCCGGCGGTACGCGCGCCACCGTGACCGTGCAGGGCGCTTCCGCCACCACGGCAGTGGAAACCGAGCCGAGATAGCGCCGGACACCCCCCGAGCCGCGCGCGCCAAGGACCAGGTGATCCACATGGTTGTTTCTCGCGAAGGTGGTGATCGCCTCTGCGGGGTCGGCTGATTCCAGCACATGGAACGTGATGCGCTCGGGCGGCAGGCGCATATCCGCGGCCCACCCCCTGAGTTCCACGAGTCGCTGGACATGCACGCTCTCGCCGCTCTCGGTGGTGAGCGGGTCGAGGCCGATCACGGCGGTTTTCAGCACATTCACGCAGGCGAGACGTGATTCCGGCGCGGTGGCCAGCAGTCGACGCAGGATGTCGCGCAGCGGCTCGTGCAGGGACGCGCCTCCCTCCGAGAGTATCCCTCCGCCGAAGGCCGCCTTGTTTTTGAACCGGGGCTTTGAACAATCCGGATTTCTGATCCAGCACTGATGCTGGCAGCATTGCTGGAGATTTCGGTTGGCGGACGAGGTTTATGTACGGCGGCGCCGGTGGAGC
>NZ_JBJTDY010000190.1:0-13755 GCF_046092605.1 Rhabdaerophilum sp.
CTCGGCCCGCAACCGTTCGGCCTCCTGCCGCATTCCGTGGACCAACTCGCCGAAGGCCAAGCGCGTGGAAGTCCGCTTCCCGGACCCGACCGCCAATCCCTACCTCGCCTTCGCCGCCATGCTGATGGCTGGCCTCGACGGCATCGCGAACAAGATCCATCCCGGCGCGGCCATGGACAAGGACCTCTACGATCTCCCGCCGAAGGAGCTCAAGAAGATCCCGACCGTCTGCGGCTCGCTCGACGAAGCCCTCGCTTCGCTCGACAAGGATCGCGCCTTCCTGAAAGCCGGCGGCGTGTTCACGGACGACTTCATCGACAGCTATATCGAGCTGAAGAAGGGCGAGGCGGACCGTTATCGCATGACCCCGCACCCGATCGAGTTCGTGATGTATTACAGCTGCTGAAGCTTTGTTCTTCACAAAATGGATCAACGGAATCGGGCGCCTTCGGGTGCCCTTTTCCTTTTCTTGACCCTTGCGCGACCGCAGGCCAGGCTGTCTTGCCAGCCACCGCTCAGCCGCGCGACAGGATGCTCCGGGTCAGGACGCGTGAAATCAGGCGTCAGGATCGGAGCCAGACATCCGGTTTCACGGGGCCCGCTCCCCGAACCTTCACGCCGGTCCGGCAATCCAGTTTCCGCTTGATCCGGTCCATGAAATGTTGGACCCCATCGGGACAAGTCTCCGTCTTTCGTCACAGGTTTTTCAAGGGAATATCATGAGCAACCCGGAACCGGGCGGATCGCGTCCGAACATCCTTCTCATCGGCCTGGCTGCCGTCGCGGTCGCGGTCGCATCCTTGTTCTTTGTCATGCGCCAGCCTGCTCCGCCCGCTCAGGCACCCTTGGCCTCGGCACCGGCTACGTCCTCGGCACCGGCAACGTCCTCGCCGGCGAGCCCGGCCGCGGCGCCTGCACCCGCTCAGGCTCCCGCGCCTGTCACACTCCCCACGCCGGCGCCATCCCCGCGCGTGGTGACAACCATCCCCGCTTTCGAATGGCCGGGTCAGGTCTTCCGTGTGAAGCTGAGGGATCTCGACCTCGTCAATTCCACGCTGAGCCGCGAGGAGATTGAATCGCTCCTCAGGGGCGCGAGCCCGGCGGAAATGGTCAAGACACTCGCGCGGTTCAGCGCCGACGAATTCACCATCGGCGCGATCGAATTCGTGACCGTGATCGAGGGGCAGGAAACCACGACGATCTATGAGCGGATCACGGGCCGCAACATCGCTTCCGGCGTGTTCGGGCGGATCGAGATCGCCGAGACACGGCAGGTCGGCAACCTCGCCGAGCCCGGCAGGCCGCCGGTGAAATACGGCGCGAAATTCGGCCTGACCTCCCTCGATGCGCTGGATACCGTGACCTTCCTGCGCTGGCTGACGGAACCTGATCCGACCGGCAGCGCGCCATTCAAGGCCGCTCATGGGGCCTATGTGATCGAAAATGCCGAGCTGGCTTTGCTGGATTTCACGGTTTCCATCGGGCGCGCCACGCTCTCGGAATTCCGCGTGAAGCCGATGCGCCGCGCGCCGATCGAGATCTGGCCCAAGCTCGAAGCGCTCATGAAGGTGCAGCAGAGCAAGAAAGCGCCGGAATTCTCTGCCGATCTTCTGGCGAGTGTGCTGGAGTTCTACAGCTCCTTCGAGGTGGGCGAGCTCACCATCGGGCCGGTGGCCGGCAAGGGCAGGTTCGACAAGGGCGATGAAGCCACCTTCCGCCTCGCCGGCGCACGCTTCAACGGCGGCGAGAAGGCGGGCGGCGCGGTCGATGCCATCGATGTCGCCATCAAGGACGGCGCGCTGCGCATCGGCAGCGTGAATTGGGACGGCGATTTTTATCGCTGGCCAATCGCCACGCTGATCAAGGTCTTGCTGGAAAGCGGCGATCTCGCCAACCAGCCCGAGGCGGATCTCGCCCGTTTCAGGGCGGAGGCTGCGCGCTTCACCGTGCCGGATTACCGGTTCCAGCTCAACGGCCTTGAGGTGGATCTGCCGAACACAGGCTCGCAGAGCGAGCGCATCCGCTTCTCGCTGGCGAGCTTCGAGAACCTTTATGGCGCGTTCGTGGGCGTGACGCCCACCACGATCGGGTTGAAGTTCAACAACTTCCGCATGCCCATCCCGCCGAATGTCAGGGATGAGGGCCTCCAGCGCATCCGTGCGATGGGTTTTGCGACACTCGACCTTTCCTTCAACCTCGAAGGGGCCTGGGATGCGGCGAAATCGAGCGTCGCCTTCCGCGATGTCTCGGTGAATTTCGAGCAATTCGCCGGCATTTCCATGCGCTTCACCTTCGGCCAGGTGCCAAAGGCCTTCTTCGAGAACCCGCTGGAGAACTGGACCGCTCTCCTCCTCACCGGCACCGCGCAGGAGGCGAGCATTACGGTGAAGAACCATGGCGGCTTCGAGAAAGCGATCGCGGAGATGGCGCAGCAACAGAACAAGAAGCCGGAGCAGTTCCGCCTCGAAATCGCGACGATGGCCCCGGTCATCATGATGCTCGGCCTTGCCGATCATCCCGATGCCACCCACGTCACCGAGGCGGTGGGCAGCTTCCTGCGCGGGCTTGGCGAGCTTTCCCTGAAGGCCCGCTCGGTCGATGCCGAGGGCATTCGCCTGCTTGAACTGGCGGAGGGGCTGGAAGATCCGGCGACGGTGCTGAGAGAGCTTCGGCTGGACGCGAGGGGCAGGTGATCGCCGGATCGCGGGGCGCGGCTTGCAGGCAACTCCCCTTCCGATCGAAATCGGGCATGAAGAGAAAATGCCGGTCCGCGGACGGCCGGCTTTCCTGTTCGGGTCCGCCGGAAACCGCCTCAGCCCTGGCGGGATTGCGCTTGCACCACCGCGATGGCCGTGAGGTTCACCACGCCGCGCGCGGTGGTGGTCGAGGTCGCGATATGCGCAGGGTAAGCCGTGCCGAGCAGGATCGGACCCACGGGAAGCGCATCACCGATGACCTTCGTGAGTTCGTTCGCGATATTCGCGGCATCGAGGTCTGGCATCAGGAGGATATTGGCCACGCCCTTGAGGTTCGAATGCGGCAGCACGCGCTCGCGCACCTTGTCGGAGAGCGCTGAATCCGCCTGCATTTCGCCATCGACCTCGATCTGAGGCGCGCGGGCCGCGATGATTTCGGCCGCCCGGCGCATCTTTCGGGCGCTTTCGCTGTCATGACTGCCGAAATCCGAATGCGAGATCAGCGCAATCTTCGGCTCGATGCCGAAGCGGCGCACTTCGGCCGCGGCGCGGATGCCGATCTCGGCGAGTTGCTCGGCCGTGGGGTCCTCGTTCACATGGGTATCCGCCAGGAAGAACGCGCCCTTCGAGGTGATCATCAGCGACATTGCCGCGAGTTCGGTGACGCCCGGCTCCATGCCGATGACGTCGCGGATGATCTGCAGGCGTGAGCGGTAGCGTCCTTCGAGGCCGCAGATCATGGCATCGGCATCGCCCCGCCGCACGGCCACCGCCGCGATGATCGAGGAATTGGTGCGCAACTGCGTCCGCGCCGCGTCGGGCGTGATGCCCTTGCGCCCCGCGATCTCCAGATAGGTCGCGACATAATCGCGGTAACGCGGGTCATCGTCCGGGTTGATGATCTCGAAATCCGCGCCCGGCCGGATCGCGAGACCGAAGCGCTTGATGCGCGCCTCGATGACGGCCGGGCGACCCACGAGGATGGGAATTGCGAAACTCTCCTCCATCGCGGTCTGCGCCGCGCGCAGCGCCCGTTCATCTTCGCCCTCGGCATAAATCACGCGCCTGGGGCTTTCCTTCGCGGCCTGGAAGATCGGCTTCATGATGAAGCCCGAGCGGAAGACGAAGCGCGAGAGGCGTTCCTGATAGGCTTCGAAATCGCCGATCGGCGCGCGGGCCACGCCACTCGCCATGGCCGCCTTCGCGACGGCCGGCGCGATGCGCAGGATGAGGCGCGGATCGAAGGGACTGGGGATCAGCGAATCCGCCCCGAATTGCCGCGCTTCGCCGCCATAGGCGCGCGCCACGACATCCGATGGCGCTTCGCGCGCGAGTTCGGCGATGGCGCGCACCGCGGCGAGCTTCATCTCCTCGTTGATGGTCGTCGCCGCGCAATCCAGCGCTCCGCGGAACATGTACGGGAAGCACAGCACGTTGTTGACCTGGTTCGGATAATCCGACCGCCCCGTGCAGATCATCGCGTCCGGCCGGGCCCCATAGGCAACTTCCGGCATGATCTCGGGGTTCGGGTTGGCGAGTGCCATGATCAGCGGCTTCTGGGCCATCTTCCTGAGAAGATCCGGCTTGAGCACGCCGGCAGCCGAGAGGCCGAGGAAGATATCCGCGCCCTCGATGATCTCGGCCAGCTTCCGCGCCGAGGTCTCCTGCGCATAAATCGCCTTGTAGGCGTCCATCAGTTCAACGCGCCCCTTGTAGACCACGCCCTCGATATCCGTGACCCAGATGTTCTCGCGCTTCACGCCGAGCGAAACGAGAAGGTTGAGGCAGGCCAAAGCCGCCGCACCCGCGCCGGAGGTGACAAGCTTCACCTGGTCGAGTTTCTTGCCCGCGAGTTCCATCGCGTTCAGCACCGCGGAGGCGACAATGATCGCCGTGCCATGCTGGTCGTCATGGAAGACCGGGATCTGCATCCGCTCGCGGCATTGCGCCTCGACCTCGAAGCATTCCGGCGCCTTGATGTCCTCGAGGTTGATTCCGCCGAAGGTCGGCTCCAGCGCGCAGATCACGTCCACGAGCCTGGAGACACGCTTCTCGTTCACCTCGATATCGAAGACATCGATGCCGGCGAATTTCTTGAAGAGAACCGCCTTGCCTTCCATCACGGGCTTGGAAGCGAGCGGGCCGATATCGCCGAGGCCAAGCACGGCCGTGCCGTTGGAGATCACCGCGACAAGATTCTGGCGGGCCGTGAGATTATCGGCCTCGGCCGGGTTCTCGACAATCGCCTCGCAAGCCGCGGCCACGCCGGGAGAATAGGCCAGAGCGAGGTCGCGCTGGTTGTCGAGCGGCTTGGTGGCGATGATTTCCAGCTTCCCCGGTTTCGGCAACCGGTGATAGACCAGCGCACCTTCCCGCAGATCCTTCGACATCTCGACAGGCATGTTCCCCCCAACCCTTTGTGCCGCTGCTCCGACGGGGCGCTTCCGGCTGAAATCGCTCAGGTGTTCTTCTCGGATTCCGATCCCGAGAAAAGATCACGAAGGCGGGTTTGTGGAAACCGGTAAATTGCTCCATTCGATGCGAAAGTTCGATCGGGAATCGCGTTGCGGCGCGACACTATCCAGCATGAGCGGCTTGCGATTGCCTCCCGCTCCTGCATTTGGTCTCATTCCATCTTCATGCGAAAAGGCGGGCGAGGCACGGAATCGTTCTTCGCGCCGCAGGCGGGAGGCATGATGATCGCGCGCGACAGGAACGGCAGGGAGCCCGGGGAGGGCGACAGCGTCTCTCTCGTCAGGAACATGAAGGTGAATAGCACTGCCGCCATGCCCGAAGCCAACGCGCCCGAAACCGGCAAATATGCCCTGCCCCCGAAGCTGCGCCGCTTCGAAGGGCCGCTCGTGGATTGGCGCACCCGGTCGTCAGCGTGGTTCGATCTGCTGGTGCGGGATTTCGGCGTGGTTCGCCTCCTCTGGAAGAACCGCAGGCAATATGGCCCCACAGGCTGGCGCTCCAACCAGCCGATGCCTTGGGATATCGCCTGGGCCGCGCGCCATGGCATCCGTTCCATCCTGAACCTGCGCCACGATGCGCCGAACCATGGCGGCTATGCCCTGGCCCGCGAAAAGGCCGAGGCTCTGGGCATCGCTTACGAAACGCTGATCGACGTCCCGGTCTTTTCACGGACGGCGCCACCCGGCGAGCATCTGCTGGCGATTGCCGAACGATTGCGGCGGCTACCCCGTCCCCTGCTGGTTCACTGCAAATCCGGCGCGGATCGTGCGGGCTTGATCGCGGCTCTCGACCGGATCGTCACGCAAGGGGCTTCGGTGCGCGCGGCGACGGACGAGCTTTCGCTGCGCCACCTGCACATCCGGTCCTCGCGCGCGGGCATTCTCGACGCGGTGTTCGAGGCTTATCTCGCGGCCTGTCCCGATGAGGCCAGCCCCTTCCTGGACTGGGTGCGCGACGAATATGATGCGGAAGCGCTGATGGCCGGCTTCAAGGCCAAGGGCCTTGCGGATTTCGTCGACCGTTTCGTGCTGCGCCACGAATAGGCCCGTTGAAAGCCACGCCCG
Source organism: Rhabdaerophilum sp. (assembly GCF_046092605.1). Lineage (NCBI taxonomy): Bacteria > Pseudomonadati > Pseudomonadota > Alphaproteobacteria > Hyphomicrobiales > Rhabdaerophilaceae > Rhabdaerophilum > Rhabdaerophilum sp. The sequence continues at coordinate 6,236 of NZ_JBJTDY010000190.1, forward strand.
AAAGCCGTAGGTCTCGCGGGGAAAAGCGGGGTTTCATGCGTCTTCTCGTCACCATCTGCACGCGCAACCGGCCGAAGCTGCTGGAGGCCTGCCTGCGCTCGGTCACGGCCTCCAGCGTGCCGGCCGGCGTGGAATGCGCGATCGCGGTGATCGAGAACAACGACCGGATCACCTGCACGCCCCTCGTGGAACGCGTGGCGCGTGAAACGGGCTGGAACATCTTCGTTGTGCTCGAACCCGAACTCGGCCTGCCCTTCGCGCGCAATCGCTGCGGCATCACGGCCGCCGAGCGCGGCCATGACTGGCTGCTCTACATCGACGACGACGAGGAGGCGACGCCCGGCTGGCTCGAGACGATGATCGACGCCGCCCTGCGCGACGAGGCGGATGTGCATTATGGCCGGGTGATCTCGGTCTATCCTCCGGGCACGCCCGACTGGATGGCCCTGCCCGAACCGAACAAGCGCGCGACCGGCACGCGGCTGACCAAGGCCGAGGGCCACAACACGCTGGTGAAGACGCGCATTTTCGCAAGCGACGGCCTGAACCTGCGCTTCGATGAGACTTTGCGCTTCACCGGCGGCTCGGATACCGATTTCTTCACCCGCGTGCATCAATCCGGCGCGGCAATCCGCTGGCTGGGCGAGGCGGTGGTGAAGGAGAACGTGCCCGCGAACCGCATGACCCTCGACTGGCAACTGCAACGCGCCTTTCGCGTCGCGATCAGCATTTCCGTCCTGCACGAGAAGCAGCGCGGAAAGGCCAAGGCGGTTCTGCGCAGCATCACCAAGGGCGCGGGAAGGCTTGCGGGCGGCCTCGTGATGATGATCCCTGCCCTGCCCGCCATGCTGTTCGGCACGCCCGGCCGAACCTTCGCCTTCAAGCAGGCGAAACAGGTCGCAAGCGGCATCGGCTCCTTCGCCTATATTTTCGGGATTCGCCCACAACCCTACAGGAAGGTGGATGGGGCCTGAGACTGCTCGGCGGCGAGATAGAGCTGCAGCACGAAGAGCGTCCAGACGAGGTTCACCCGGCGCTGACCCCCGGCGAGAAAATCCTCCCAGATCGCCCGGACGAGATCGGTCTCCAGCAAACCCTGCCTTTCGAGGCGTTGGCGCGAGAGCAGGTCCTCCCCCAACCCGCGGAATGGCCCGCGAAGCCAGGCCGCCGCGGGAATGCCGAAACCCTGCTTCGGGCGATCCCACAGGGCGCGCGGCACATAGCGGCCGAGCACGGCCTTCAGCAGCGCCTTGCGTTCCTTGCGCCACGTTTTCAGTTCATCCGGCAGAGACCAGGCGAAGCGGATGATCTCGGGATCGAGCAGCGGCACGCGCGCCTCAAGGCTGTGATGCATCGCCGCCCGATCGACCTTCACGAGGATGTCGTCGGGCAGGTAGCGCCGGGCATCGAGCACGGTCGCGGAATCGAGGATGGACCAGCCGGTTTCGCGCGCAATCTCCGCCACCATCGGATCGGCGACGGGGATTCCGCTCTTCATCAGGCGATGCGCGGCATCCATCACCGTGAAGCCGCGCTCATAGGCCTCGATCGCCGAAGCCGCCCCCATCCGCGCAGCCTGATCCGCCAGGCGAAGCCGCAGCGGCCCGATGCGATGGCCCGCGATTGGGTCCATGCCCATCGCCTCGGGAAGCGCGAGCAGCGCCTCGAGCATGCTCGCATAGGTTCCCGACGCGAAGCGCTCGACCCCGCCCTGGAGGCCGCTCTCCCATTTGCGGCCCGCGGAATGGTAGCGGCCATAGCCGGCGAAAAGCTCGTCCCCCGCATCGCCCGAAAGCGACACCGTGACCTTCGTTCTGGCAAAGCCGGCGACAAGCACGGTCGGCAATTGCGAGGGGTCGGCAAAGGGCTCGTCATAGATTGACGGCATTCTTGTCACGAGATCGGCCGCATCCTGCCCGGTGAGCGAAATCTCGTTATGCGAGGTTTTCAAATGGGTTGCGATTTCGCGCGCATGAATCGATTCATCGAATTCCGCCTCGCGAAACCCCAGCGAGAAGGTCTCGATCGGCCGACTTGCCTGGGCCTGCATGATGCTGGCGATCGTGGAGGAATCGATCCCGCCCGAGAGGAACGCGCCCACCGGCACATCGGCGATCACCTGCCGGCGAATGGCCGCATGGAGGAGCGCATCGAGCCGGTCGGTCGCCTGCTCGAAACTGCCGGTGAAGCGATGGGCCTTCGCCGCGCGCGCCTCCGCGAGACTGTCCCAATAGGCGGTGTCCTGCACGGGCTCTCCGGCCGCGAAGCGGCGCAGCACGCCCGCCGGCAGCTTGCCGGCGGCACGAAAAAGGCTCGCGGGCGCAGCAATGTACCCGTGGCGCAGGAAGCCGGTGATCGCCGCGTGATCCAGCTGGCCATCCCATTGCGGATGCGCCTTGAAAGCCTTGAGTTCCGAGGCGAAGAGGAAAGCCCCGCCGATTTCCGCGATGTAGAGCGGTTTCTCTCCGATCCGGTCGCGCGCGGCGTAAACCGCGCCGGTCTCGCGGTCGAAGAGCACGAAGGCCAGCATGCCGGTCGCGGCTTTCAGGGCCGCCTCGGGCCCGCGCGCCTCGATGAGCGCGAGCAGAACCTCGGTATCCGAATGCCCGCGCCAGTCGGGGGCTTCGGATCTCGCTTCCAGTTCAGCGCGCAAATCTTTGAAATTGTAAATCTCTCCGTTGAAGGTGATCGCATAGCGCCCCGAGGCCGAGAGCATGGGCTGCGCGCCGGCCGGCGAGAGATCCTGGATCGCGAGCCGTCTTTGGGCGAGGCCCACGCCCCGCGCCTCGTCAAACCAGAAGCCCTCGTCATCCGGGCCTCTGTGACGGATGGCATCGTTCATCCGGCGCAGGGTATCGCGATCCTGGGGCCGAAGCCCTCCGGGGCGAAAGAGCGCCGCGATGCCGCACATCAGGCCGTTCCTCAGGTTCATGCATCAGGGCTCTCCGGCCCCGGAGTTGACATTGGGAAGCGTTCTTGTAGCTCTCCCGCCCGATTGTAAAGCGCGCTGGGCGCGCATCTTCCAGGGCTCGGGAAGCGTGAAGCCGCCAATGGAACGAGAGAGACCGATCATCGCGGTGGAACTTCATGGCGGGTTGGGCAATCAGCTGTTTCAGGCCTCGGCTTCCCTGGCCATCGGCTGGCGTCTTGGAGCCGGGGTGCAGTTCGATCTCTCCCGCTTCCGGCCCGGAACGAAGCGCCGTTACGAGCTTGGCCGGTTTGCGCATGGGGCAGAGGAACTGAGTGCGCCGGGCTGGCTGCGCCCCGGCCAGAAGCTGCTGAAGGCCATGGGCTTGGGCCGAAAGCGCGCTCCGCTCGGTTTTGCCCGACCGCTGGTTCAGGAAGGGCATTTCCATTTCGATCCGAGATTCGAGACCATTTCGGGATCGGCTTACCTGCGCGGGTTGTTCCAGTCGCCACTTTACTTCGGCCCATATGCGCCTGAATTACGTCGGATTTTCGCGCTGGAACCGCATGTCTCGGCCAAGGCGCGGGAACTTGCGGCGTTGCTCTCGCCCCGGACCCTCGCGATCCATATCCGCGCCGGCGATTATCAGAACCCGAAATTCGCGGATGTTCACCATGTGCTAACACCGGATTACTATCTGCGCGCCATCGAGTGCGTTTCAGCCGAGGCGCAGATCGATCAGGTCATCGTGATGTCCGACAGCAACGAGGCGATCCCGTCGCGGCTGCCGCAAGGCCTGCCCTACAGCATCGTCTCATCGACGAGCGCGCTGGATGACCTTTTCCTGATGAGCCATGCCAAACACAACATCATCGCCAATTCCACTTTCAGCTGGTGGGGGGCATGGCTCGGTAATCCCGAGGGCCGAGTGGTCGTGGCGCCAAAGCAGTGGTTCGCGCCGCCCTACCAGGCGAAGGTGAGCACGAAAGACCTGTTCCCGCCGCACTGGCGCGTGGTCTGACGCTCAGGCTGCATTCCCGCCGCCGAGCGCGCGCTTCCAGAAATAGAGCTTGCGGGCAATGCGATCCCGCGCGCGAACATCGCGGCCATCCAAATGCTGCACGGTTTTCGGCCAGCCCAGCGGGCCATAGACCTGCCCGCCACCAAAGAGGCGGCAGAGCCCGCCTTCAAGCCCGATCGCCATGCCGTCGGGCCCGCGCAGGATCGGCAGGACCTCGCGGCGGTAGAAATCGACGTCGATCACCTGCGGGTTGTTCGAGCGGCCATTGACGCGGCACATCGGCACTTCGGTGCCGGGCATCTCGTCAAGGAACATGTCGTAGCCCTGCCGGATGTTCTGCCGCTTGTTGAAGCGCATGAAATTGAAGCCGCCTTCGGCCATTTCGTGCACGATCTCCGGCAGGCCATGCGGAATGCGCGAGCGGATGAACACGAAATCATGCTCGAGCTGCACGGCATAATCGCATTCGCTGACCTCCAGCGAGCGGGCGAAGCTGTCGATCAGCCCGCCGGTTTCCACGATTTCCAGCGGAATGCCGGGCGTGCCATCCCGGATCGCCTGCTTCCAGAGTTCGAAATTCTCGCGATGCGGCTTCGGATCGCAGAAGACACGGGTGATGGTCTCGGCAGCACCCCGCGCGCCATCGAAGCACTCGAAATAGGAGCGGATCGCCTCCGGCACGAGGCAATCGCGTGCATCCTTCGAGGCCACGTTCGAGAAAACGTTGAGATTGATGCGGGCGAGCGGCCGGTTGCGCGCCACGGGCGCTTCTCCTATTGAGCGGGGACTCGCGACCGTCATGGGTGAGCCGTGTCCTCTCGTCAAGCGCTGATGCCAGCCGTTCTCCGCCTCTATTCGAGCCGTCCGATGCGCGAATGGCGGAGCCTGCTCACCGCCCCCATGCTGCCCTTCTGGCCAAAGGCGGATGGCTCGGAAGTGGGGATGACGGAGCAAGACGACAACCTGCCGGAGGGCTGGAGTCACCGGCGCCATACCGGCGATCTCGTGATCGAGAATGGCGGAGGACGGGTCTTCGCGGACCTTAAGCGCCATGCGCCGGCCGATCCGCGGCAGGCAGGAAACCCGCCCGGGCCCGCGGATCTCTCGCCCTTGCTGCCGGGCGGACGGTTCATTCCGCGTGAGCCGGCGCTGGTGCTCTATGCCGGTGCCGAAGCCAGCCTCGCGCATTTCTGCCATACCCTGCTGCCGCGCTTCTTCTCGCTCGACCGCTTTGGCCTGCCGCCGGCGACCTTGCTGATGACGAGCCTGAGAATGGGCCGTATGCGCCCCTTTCAGGATGCGATTTCCGACGGGCTCTTCCGCCCCCGGCCGGTGGAACTCTTCCGGCCGGCGACAGCCATCCGCGTGAAGCAGCTCGATGACATCGTGATCCCGCTCGATTCACCGGATGCGCTCGGCCCGATGCAAGCGAAAGTGGCCTCCCTTTACGGGCCTTTCGCGGCGGGTGGCCCGCCGGTTCTGGTGCTGGAACGCAGCGCACATCGCCTTCCCGCCGCCACGGCCGCCTTCGAGCGGACCGCCCCCGGTTTCCGATTCGGGGAGGTGACCGTGCTCGATCCCGCGCTTCTGCCGTTCAACCGGCTGGTGAAAGCGGTGGCCGCAGCTTCCATGCTGATCGCCCCGCGCGTGACGGGCGAAGCGGCGATTGCCACGCTTGTTCCGTCGCCGGATCGGCAAACGCTGCTCCTCGACCTCTGAGGGGGTAGCGAGGGCGGCTGATTTCTGCTTTGAAGCCCGGATGTTTCAAGGGGGCCCCTGTGCCGGATATCCGCATTCGCAACGCGTCGTTCTCGGTGGTCGATGGGCCGCAGTTCCCGTTCTGGGGTCGCGTTTCATCGGGCCATTGGGAGCCCGGCACTTTCGCGGCGATTGAATCACAACTCACGCCCGAGACGACCGTGCTGGATTTCGGCGCGTGGATCGGGCCAGTGACATTGTTTGCGGCGTCACAGGCGAAACAGGTGATCTCCTTCGAGCCCGACCCTGTGGCCGCGAAGGAATTGCGCACGAATATTGCGCTCAACCCGGCACTGGCACCGAAGATCGCAGTGATGGAACGCGCGGTCTGGCCCGAGAAGGGCACGATCACGCTGGGTGCCAAGACTGCACAGGGCGATTCCATGTCGAGCGTGCACCACAAGGGCTCCGCCGTGAGCTGGTCGGTCGAGACCATCACGCCGGCGGACATCGCTGCCCTGTTGCCCGAGGAAGGGCCGGTCTTCATCAAGATCGACACGGAAGGCGCGGAATACGCGATCGTTCCGGTGCTGGCGCCTCTTCTCGCGCGGAAGGATGTGGCGGCACTCGTGTCGTTCCATCCGCGTTTCGCGGCCGGAAATCACCCGCGCTTCCACAAGACCTTCCCGATGACCAAGCGTGTTTTCGATGTGTTCCGTGGCTTCAGGGTGCATCGCGTGCACCATGCGAGCCTCTCCCGCGCGCCGGTCATCGAAACGCTCAACCGCTTCGGCCTCGCCTGGTTCGAGGCCAAGACGAGCTATCTCTTTACGCGCTGATCGCGCCGGGAGAAACCCACCATGTTCCTTCGCATCTTGCCGCTGCTATGCGACCCCGAGACGGGCGATCCGCTGACGGTTGAGATCACTGAGCAGGAAGGCGAGGATATTATCGAGGGGGTTCTCATTTCTCCCTCCGGCCATCGCTATCCTATTCGCAACCGGATTCCGCGTTTCGTCGAGCCGGAGATCTTTGAGAGCGTGAAGTCGTTCGGCAATCAGTGGAACCACTTTAACTTTGTGGATTTCAAGCAGAATTGGCTCGATCATACCGTGGCCAACACCTTCGGCGGCACAGAAGCTTTCCGCGACAAGGTAATCGTCGATTGCGGAGGCGGTTCGGGCGCGCAATCCCTCTGGATGCTGGAGGCCGGCGCGCGCGAGGTCATCATGCTGGAATTGTCACATAGCGTGGATGACGTTGTGGCACGCAACATAACGACTGGCGACTGGCCGAATTTCACGGTGATCCAGTGCTCGATCGATCACCCGCCGATCCGCTCGAATGCGATCGACGGGATCGTGATCTGCCACAACGTGATCCAGCATACGGAATCGGTCGAGCGCACCGCGCGCCCTGTTCGGCATCGTGGCGCCGGGTGGCGAGTTCGTTTTCAACTGCTATCGCGCGGGCAAACCGGGCTTGTTCACTTTCATCAAGAACCACGTGACCTACGGCCCGCTTCGTCGCGCCTTCCGGAATGCGTCATTCGAGACAATTCTCGCCTATTCCCGCTTGATGGGCGGGGTGCGCCTTGTTCCAGGCCTCGGAAAGCTCGCGAACAAGCTGCGGCTATCGCTGACGGGCAAGGTGCCGCGCCAGCTCGGCGAAAGCTGGCTCGATCACCAGCGGCAGATCTATCGCCAGACCGTGCTGAACACTTTCGACATGTTCGGCTCGCATTCATACCAAAGTATCCCTCCGCCGAAGGCCGCCTTGTTTTTGAACCGGGGCTTTGAACAATCCGGATTTCTGATCCAGCACTGATGCTGGCAGCATTGCTGGAGATTTCGGTTGGCGGACGAGGTTTATGTACGGCGGCGCCGGTGGAGC
>NZ_JBJTDY010000191.1:0-2940 GCF_046092605.1 Rhabdaerophilum sp.
CGCCAAGGATATCGCCCAGCTGAAAGCCGAGATTGGCAACGACATCGCCGGGCGCCGTGCCGTCGCCGAAGCGCGCGGCGACATCGCCCAGATCAAGGCGACGCTGATCGAGTTCCGGGAACGCATCGACAGGATCGAAGCCAACGAGGACGGGCGCAAGCACGCCTGATCCGCCGCCATCAACCCCAACCGCAACCCGACCGAAAGCCCGCCCCTCCGGCGGGCTTCGTCGTTTCAGGAGGTCGCAATGCTGCCTGCCCAATACCGATGGCTCGAAGCCGAGCCCGGCCCGCGCATGATTGCCGAGGCGCTGAAGGAATTCGGCACGCTCGAAACTCCGGGCACCGCCGACAATCCGAAGATCATCGGCTGGCAGGCGGAACTCGAAGCCGCCGGTCTCGGCCGCGTCTATGCCGGGGTCTACCGCCACGACGCGATCCCGTGGTGCGGCCTGTTCATGGCCATCGTCGCCCATCGCGCCAACATCGAACGGCGCCCCGAGCGAAATCCGCCGCGCCTCTATCTCTCGGCGCTCGAATGGGCGGCGTTCGGCACTTCAGTTCCGAAGGGCGCTGCGGCACTGGGCGACGTGCTCGTCTTCAAGCGCCCGAACCGGGATGTTTCCCGGTTCGGTTCGAACATTGCCGGAAACCGGGCAAGCCCGGCTTCCGGTGGCGGCGGGCATGTCGGCCTCTATGTCGGCCAGGATTCTCCAAACAAGAACTCGGCCTCGGCCTTCCACGTTCTCGGCGGCAATCAACAGAACCGCGTCTCGATCACGCGGCTGTCGCGCAACCGGCTCGTGGCGGTGCGCCGCCCGGTCTATCGCGCCCAGCCCACGAACGTCCGCCCGATCCCTCTCGCTGCGAGCGGAAGCCTCTCCGTCAACGAGGCCTGATTCAACCCAAACAAGGAGATTTCCATGAACGCCGTTCTTCAGTTCGGTGCGGGCTACCGCACCTACATCATCGCCGCTGTGCTCGTGCTCGTCGTCGCTGTCGAGAAGGGCCTCGGGATCGACGTTCCCGGCGTCGATGTCGGGTCCGACTGGCTCACCCATGTCCTCGCCGCGCTCGGCCTCGGCACCCTGCGGGCCGGGATCAGCGGGGCGAACAAGTGACCGGGTGGATCGCGCTTGTCCTCATCGTCGCGGTGGTCATCGCCACCGCGGCGATCTTCGCCGCTGGCCGCAAGGCGGGCGCCGCCACCGAGGCGGCAAAAGCCCGCGAGGCCGAACTCAAATCCCAGAAGGAGGCTTCCGATGCAAAGGACCGGATGCTCGAAGCGGGCGCTGCCGCTCCTCGTGATCGCGACGCTCTCGCTGACCGCCTGCGGGACGGCACCTTCTAGGCCGGTCGTCGTCTGCCCGCCGGTCGCGGCCTATGACCGCGCCTTCCAGGCACGGCTTGCCGATGAAATCAAACGCCTGCCGCCCGGCGCGGCGCTGGAACGAGCCATGCTGGACTATGCGCGTCTGCGCGATCAGGCGCAGGCTTGCCTGGCTTAGCTCAAGCTCGCGGACCAAGTGCAAGATGCTCGTCCGCGATCGCGGCGAGCAGCGGTTGGTCGTGACTGATCAGGACAAGGCCGAGCCCCTGTTGATCGGCGGTTGCCCGCAGCAGCCGCATCGTTTCACGTTGAACGACCGGGTCGAGCCGCGATGTCGGTTCATCGGCGACAATCGCTACTGGATCGAGAAGGAGGATGCGTGCCAGCGCGAGCCGCTGGGCCTCGCCGCCGGAAACCTCGCAGGGGCGACGGTTCATCAGCCGATGATTGACCTTCAACCTGTCCAGCAGCGGCGGCAGATCGCGTGCGACCGAGAGGCCGGACTTGACGTCTTCCAGCGCCAGGAACTGGCGGGCAAAGGTCAGGTGCGGCACGAAGGCAGTGATCGGATCCTGATGGAGCTTTTGGTAGCGCTGCCGCCGCGAGCGGATCGCGGCTGGCTGTGCCACGATATCTACCCCACCCCAATCTACGCTACCGGCGAGTGGTCGCCGAAGGCCGAGCAGGATGTCGCCGAGCGTGCTCTTGCCGCTGCCGCTCGGCCCCGAAATCGCCAGAACGCCGCCCCGCGGCACGTGCAAGTCGAGGCCCTCGAAGAGCATTGCGCCCTTTGGCCAGCCGAAGGCGAGACCGTGCGCCGACAAGGCAAGGCTCGTCATGTCGCAGCAGCGGTGGCAGCGTGACCAATGGCGCGGATCGGCCGCTAGCCATGTTCGGGCGTAGTCGCTTTGGGGCTCAGACAGGAGTCCTGCACTCGGGCCATGCTCTATTACCTGGCCATTCCGAACAATCGCCAGTTCTCCAGGAAGCTCCTCTGCGAGCCTGCGATCATGGGTGATGACGAGCAGGCTGCGTCCAGCGGCCGAAAGGCGCTTGAGTGCGGCGATTGCCTGAGTGACGCGGTCGGCGTCCAAACCCTTGGTCGGCTCATCAGCAACAATGATCGGCGCGCCGACGCCCAGCGCCGAGGCCACCAGCACCCTTTGAGCCATGCCGCCAGATAGCGTGAATGGGTAGGCGTCTGCCGTCGAACCAGGCAAATCGAAAGCCGCGAGTGCGGGCTTGATGGCCTCCTCTTGGAGGCCTGCCAGCGCCATCTGCCGCCGCACGCGCATGGTCGGATCGAGCGCAGCGGATGGCTCCTGCGGGATCAACATGATCTGCTCGCGCCACAGCGCGGCGAGGCGTTTCGGTTCGCTCGCAGGAATCGGCTCGTGGCCACCGACCTTAATGTCTCCCGAGACGGACAAGCCGGAGGGCAGGAGGCCGAACACGGCCTGCGCGATCAAACTCTTGCCGCTGCCGGTTTCGCCGATGAGCGTCAGAACGCCCCCGCGCGGCACTGACAGCGACACGTCATCAACAAGAGCAGCGCCGCTTCTGTCGTGGATCGAGAGATGGGCGATCGTGAGGGCGGCTTCGGTCATTGCG
>NZ_JBJTDY010000192.1:0-5086 GCF_046092605.1 Rhabdaerophilum sp.
CGACCGCAAACACCAGAGGGCTCAAAAGAACCAAACGCCGTGGGGCAGAAACCTCAGTCGGGCTACGCCCTCCTTCCGTTCCCGCCCCACGGCGTCTCATCCTGATTGTCGGGCTGTCTCAACTTGATTGTCGCGCTGCAACAGTCGACGCTTCATCATCTCCCAACCCTCGTCCAATGGCTGTTCGTGCGCGCAGCGTGCCTGTTCGTACATGAAACCTTGCGCACCGGGAAACAGCGCTGCATGGATAATTCGGTGACTTCAACAAGCCAAACCGCGATTCCCATGCAGAACGATGAACGCCTCAGCCTAGCCACGATCTGTTTTGTGCTCGGCACCACATTCGCCGACGCCGCGCCCCTTGAGGTCAAGGTTCCCATGGCCGATGGCGTCCGCCTAAGCACGATCGTGCTGCTCCCTGACGGGGCAGGCCCGTTCCCGGCGATTGTCGTGCGTAGCCCCTATGGTCTGCCTACGTCACCGCCCGGAGCCGTTCAGCTAAAAGAAGACGCCACCGCAGAGGAAATTCTCGCGACATGGGCGCCCGTCCTGAAGCGAGGCTACGCGATTGTCCAGCAGAACACGCGGGGCCGGGGCAACTCGGAAGGCATCGACATGCTCTTTCAGGCTGACCGTGCGGATGGCAGGGCCTTTGCGCGCTGGATCATCAGCCAAGAGTGGAGCGACGGCACATTCCGCGTGACGGGCGACTCTGCTGATGGTTTTGCCGGGTATTTGATGGTGGCCGAGCGCCCCGCTGGTCTGACCGGCGCTTTCTTCCAGGCCTCATGCGCCAATTTGCTCCAGCAAGGTGTGATCCGAGACACTGGCGGCCTTCAGATGGAGGTGCTTGCTCCATGGATCATCCAGCAGGCGTGGGATAGCGGTGCACAGAACCTCAAGGACATGGCTGCGCGCGGGGTCGACAAAGCCGACCTGCGCGTCAAGTCCAAGGCCCTCCTTGACCGCATGTTCGGTGGCGACGGTACGGCGTTGATGCAGCGGCCGCTCGCAGCCTTCGATCCTGTGGCTTCGATTCAGCCGAACTGGGCCGCCTTCATCGGGGAAGCCGGCTATGGCGAACGTTCGCGCTACTTTGACGCTGCGGCCGACATTGAAGTTCCTGTGACGCATGTCGGTCTTTGGCAGGATACCTTCCTCGACTGCACGCTTGATGCCTTCAACCGCGCCAAGGGCGATCAAAGCCTGATCGTCCTGAACGGATCGCACTACGATATCGACAATCCGGAGACTTGGGCTGCCGCCGGGCTCGAGGCAGCCTTCCTCGACTGGTTGGACAAGCGCTCGAAGCCGGCAGTCCGCTACATGGTTGAGAACGGGCCAGCGGATCGCCTTTTCGAAAGCGACACATGGCCCCCAAAAGCCCCCAGGCCGTGGACGCTGTTCTTGAACAAAGACGCACTGTCGCCCCAAGAGAGGACATCGGGCCGCATCGGCACGATCGTGACCGACATCGAGGAGGCTGTTCCGACCGAGGCTGGACGAAATCTTGTGGTGCCAGCCGGTTCCGGGATGTCGGGCTTGCCCGTCGATGGCAACGGACGCGTTGTGCGCCTGGGCCCGCAGCTCTCGAGCGATGCCGTTTTGCTCGGAAAGGTGACTCTCCATACATCAATCCGTACGGACGCGGAGGATGCCGATGTCGTCGCAAGGCTGATCGCCGTCGACGTCGTCGGGAAGCCGAGGCAACTCCTCGAAACCTTGTTCCGCGCCCGTTATCGGGCCGGACGCGCAGCCCCAACACCACTGAAAGCGAACGAAGCGGTTCCAATCTCGATTTCGTTGGGCAGCACCGCGCATTACCTGAAGGCTGGCGAACGCCTCGGCCTGGTGCTTCAGGGATCGAATGTGCCCCGTTGGGACATGGCCAGCGGCTTCGACATCGATCCGAGCCTCGCGGGCTCCGCCAAGCGCATCGTCACGCAGGTTGAGAGCGATGGAACGGCGCGCCTCGAGCTACCGATGCTCGATCCGGCCGAGCTGTCCGATCGATGATGAAAGCAATCCACACCTTACCAAGCCAGGCTGCGCGCTTCCGGGCAAGGAACGGTGCGGCGCCCAGCCCTGAATGTCCCACCTAATATTCGGAAACCGAGCGCTATGAAAGTTCTTTCCCTGCATGAGGCTGGCGCCGAGGCTGCCCCGGTCCCCGCTGCAACCCTGGCGGTTCCCGAACTGACTGTCATCCTGCCCACCTATAATGAGCGCGCGAACGTACCCCTGATCGTGGCGGCCCTGCGCAGGGCGCTGGCCGGAATTGCCTTTGAGGTGGTCTTTGTCGATGACAATTCGCCCGATGGAACCGCCGCGATAGCCCACGAGATTGCCGCGACGGATCCGCGCGTGCGTGTCATCCGCCGGATCGGCCGACGTGGTCTGGCAGGCGCCTGCATCGAGGGCATGCTTTCGTCCTCAGCCCCGTTTGTCGCAGTGATGGATGCTGACCTGCAGCACGACGAGACCTTGCTGCCGAAGATGCTGGCCGCCCTGAAGGCAGGTGACCTGGATCTGGCCGTGGCGAGCCGCAGGGCCGAAGGCGGGGCCATCGGCGAGGGCCTTTCAAAAGTCCGCGCGGCAGGCTCCAACCTCGCCAATGCCCTGGCGCAGAGGCTGCTGAAGGTGACCCTGACCGACCCGATGAGCGGGTTCTTCATGCTGCGCCGTCCGATTGTCGACGAACTGGCGCCGAAACTGTCGGCGCAAGGCTTCAAGATCCTGCTCGACATCGTGGCGAGCGGCGAAGGCCGCCTGCGCATCGTCGAGTTTCCCTTTGTTTTCCGCGAGCGGCGCGAGGGCGAGAGCAAGCTCGATACGCTCGTGACGTTCGATTACCTGGGTTTGCTGTTGTCCAAGTATTTCGGCGACCTTGTGTCGGTCCGCTTCCTGATGTTCTCGCTGGTGGGGGCCAGCGGTGTGCTGGTGCATCTGTTGGCGCTGCGTGGCTCCATGATCGGGCTGGGGCTTGATTTCAACATGGCGCAGACGCTGGCGACCTTTGTCGCGATGACGACCAATTTTGCGCTCAACAACCGACTGACATATCGGGATCGCCGCCTCTCCGGCCTTGCGATGCTCCGGGGTCTCCTGACGTTCTACGCGGTGTGCAGCGCCGGCGTGCTGGCCAATGTTGGTGTCGCCAACATGATCTACCAGAGCGAGCCGGTCTGGTGGCTGGCCGGTACGGCGGGTGCGGCCATGGGCGCAGTCTGGAACTACACCGCCTCGTCGCTCCTCACCTGGCGCAAGCCATGAGCAGCCCGCGCGCCAGAATTGCCGCTCGGGACCATGGCGCCGGCGAACTGCCAGTTTGGCTCGCGCCGCGGTCGCTTTTGGTTTTCGTTGTGCTTCTGACCATGTTCCGCTTGTGGAGCGCGGCCAGCGCCGGCCTTGTCGAAGACGAAGCCTATTATCGACTATGGGGCCTGTTTCCGGCCAGCGGCTACTATGACCATCCGCCGATGGTCGCCTGGTGGATATTCCTCGGCCAGGCGATCGCCGGCGACACGGCGCTGGGCCTTCGCTTGGTTGGCGTGCTGTTGGCGGCAGTCGGATCGCTGGCGCTGTGGCGGACGGCGGATATCCTGTTTGACCGCAAGGTCGCGGGCCTTTCGGTGTTGTTTCTCCATGCGACGCCGCTCATCGGCGTTGGCGGGATCTTGATCACGCCGGATGCACCCTCGGTGCTGTTCTGGGGCCTGACGCTTTGGGCTCTGGCGGAACTGCAGGTTTCCGGGCGGGCCGACTGGTGGCTTGCCGTAGGCGTGTTCGCCGGTTGTGGCCTCCTGTCGAAGTATTCCGCTCTCTTTCTCGGTGCGGGCATCGTGCTTTGGCTGATAGCCGTCCCTTCGGCGCGGCGCTGGTTCTTTTGCTGGCAATTGTGGCTGGGCGGTGCTCTGGCGATTGCCTTGTTCACCCCTGTACTTCTCTGGAACCACGCCCACGACTGGGCCTCGTTCTACAAGCAGTTCGGACGTGCCGGGCGGGGCGAAGGCTTGACTAGCAAGTATATCTTCGAGTTTCTTGGCGCTCTTTTCGGCCTGCTCAACCCGCTGATCGCTGTCCCTGCGGCCGCTGGGAGTGTGATGCTGATGCGGCGTCTGCGTCGGGGGGACGGGGCAGCCGGAATTCTGCTTCTGACCTCGCTGCCGTTCCTGGCCTATCTTTTGATCCACTCGCTGCATTCCCGTGTGCAGGGCAACTGGCCGGCACCGCTGTTCCCGGCAGCCTGCATCATGGCGGCAGTGTTCATCGGCGGCCAGACGGACCGGATCTGGCGCGGCGTTGCCATTGGCGCGATCGTCTCCGGGCTTACACTGGGAATTTTAGTGCAATTTCACGCTGTCGACGCCTTTACTGGCAGGTTTGCGCGCAAGGATCCGACGTTCCGGTTGCGTGGCTGGCCAGAAGTTGCCGGCGATATTGAACGGATTGCAGTGCGGCAAGGTGCAGCCTTCGTGGCGACCACCAGCTATGGCATGACTGGCCAGCTCGCCTTTGGCCTGCGCCAAACCGACTTGCCCGTCATTCCGCTCACCGAGCGTATCCGTTATGTGATGATGCCGGAGCCGGACCGGGAGCGGCTCGCGGCCACCGGCCTCTATGTCGCGGAGACGCGGCGTGACGAAAGGGTCAAGCTTGAAGCGCTGTTTGGCGAGGTGACGCTTGTGGCGACGCTGACCCGCAGCGTCCTTGGAATGCCGCTCGAGAGCATTGCGGTCTACAGGATATCGGGTCTATTGCGGGATCCGTTGGAGCCGATTGACTCGCAGACGTGGCTTTCCTGCAACCCGCCTTAGAGTATCCGTGATGGTCAAGCCATTTTGGGCTGCCAAGGGAGGCCCCGTTTGAGGAGGGCGTTGGCGAGGACGATCATCTTTCGCATGACGGCGGTTATGGCCTGCTTTGGGGCTTTTCCTGCGGTGACGTGTGATTTTGCATGGAATGTTGACCCTGTAGGACTGGGGATCGGCATGTAATTTTGACCCCCGTTTTCCTGCATGCTGCCGCTTTTGGAAGAGCGGTGGATTTCGGGGATGAAGGGCGTGGATACGATAGCAAAGGTCCG